>NZ_JHVL01000070.1 GCF_000620125.1 Clostridiisalibacter paucivorans DSM 22131
CGCAATGGCAAGCCTAATAATTCTATTTTACTTCAGTACTATAAAACAAATCTAAATGGTAAAAAGAAAAAAGTTGCTCTCGTAGCCATAATGCACAAACTTCTAAATTATATTTTTGCAGTTTTAAGAGATCAAAAACCATATACACAGCGTTCTCCAAAGCTTCATAGTAAAATGTATTTAGAAAATGTTACTAGATTAACTGCCTAAATTCAAAAATAATTTTACAGATCTGTAATTTAGCTATTGTTCGTGTTTTTCAATGGCTTGTTTGCTATACCCATTTTTACAAAATAACATTTTTAAAAATTAAATAGAAAAACTATTGACTTTTACTAGCTGGTCTTTCATACTAACCATATTTCGTATTTTCTTTTTTCCCCTTGAAAGCCTATTATAGAGAACAGATTTGCCAAGCCCTGTATCTTTAGATATTTCATCCATATCTTTATCTTCTATATATAGTTTCTTGAAAATAATTCTATCTTCTTTTGATAAATTATGTAACATTTTTTCAGTTTCACTACTTATTTCATTTGTTAAAATTTCTCTGAGCAAATTATCTTCTACAGGTATAATTGCTTTTTCTATATCGGCATTCTCTGTATGTCTTAAATATTTTCTTATATAATCAATAGATTTATATTTTGCAATCCCTGCTATCCAATTTTTAAAACTAGACTTTTCAGGATTGTAATAATGAATATTCTTCCAAATAGCAAGTAAACAATCATTCATACATTCTTCATGAAAGTCTTGTAGTCTAAAAAGATGTTTTTTTATAACTGTTTTAAGAATCCAAGCGTAATTGTCAATAACATATTCTAAAGCTCTTTCATTTTTCTTCTTTATCTGATCAATAAAATTCTCTTCCGTTATTCTCAATGGCACCACCTTCTTTATTTATTTTCTACATGCATGTTTTGACCCTTCACCTAATACTTCGTAACTACAATACTAAATCTATCAAAAATTCAAAATAAATTTGGGGTCAGGCTCACTTTTAAACTTTATCCATATAAGTAATATATCTTTTAGTTTAAAAGTGAGCCTGACCCCATTTTGTGGTTTACAATTTTTTAGTTGCAGTTTTTACACCAAAACCAATTAGTATCAATCCCACAATTATATTCAATATATTGAGGAATTGAGGCTTTAAAAAAATGTTAATGAAACTGCCAAAAATAGAAATTAAGGTTAGAAAAGCCAAGGTAGAAAGTATAGCTCCCAGTCCAAAATAATACATATCTTTTTGTTCCATATTTTCTTCAACAATTTTTGTTGAAAAAACCCCTGCCCAAAATAATATAGTTAAAGGATTTGATAACGTTAATACAAAGGTTTTAACAAAAACACCCTTAATATTTTGTCTTGATAAAAAGTTTAAGCTAGGTAATAAATCAATCCCCAAAACATCCAAGATATTACTAAAACCAAAAATAACAAGTACAATAGCCCCGAAATATTTTAAAACTAATTTTGTATTATTATACTTATCAATTAAAGTCCCCATACCAAGTATAGCTCCCAGTATAAATATCCCATCAATAATCACTACAGCCAAGACTCCTATCATTGCCGATAGCAATCCTAAAGAGGACCCAGTTTTAAGAATATATATACATATAGGGCCCACTGCAAGTTGTAATAACATTCCAAAACGGAATCCTTTTAACAACATGGAGAATCCTCCCTATCTATTATTTTTTTCTTTTAAAGTTGATAAAGCAATCAAGGTATTGGATTTTTGAACTCCTTTTATGGACTTTAGTTTATTACTTAGAAAATCTTCTAATTCAGTTGTATCACTAACCAGAACTTTAATCATATAATCATATTCACCTGCCATATGATGACATTCGATCACTTCTGAAAACTCAATTATCAATTCTCTAAACCCATGAATATTTGGCGCACAATCAATATTTATAAATACAAAAGCCATTAGTTTATAACCAAGCTTTTCACGATTTAACTTAATAGTATATTTTTCAATTATATTTGATTCTTCTAATCTTCTTATTCTATCTGATACAGCAGGTATAGATAAATTTACATTTTTGCTAATCTGAGAAGCAGTAGCTCTGCTGTTCTCCTTTAGTACATCAATAATCTTTTCGTCAATTATATCCATAACCTCAAACTCATTTAATTATATTTTAAATATATTACATGTGATAATCTAAATAATATAAACGTATATTTTAAAATTGTTTAATATTTAAAGGAAAATAAGCATACTTATCTATAACTAAATTCTGACGCCTTTATACATTCAAACCAAGGTGTGCATTATACAAGTCCAGTATTTGAAAACCTAATCAAATCATATGGATTAGGACAATCTATGTCTAGGCGAAGTAACTGCTGGGATAATGCACCACAAGAATCTTTTTTTGACATTTTAAAGATGAGTGCTATATAAAATCATACGAAACTTTTGAACAATTGCAAGAAGGAATAGAACAATATATAATTTACTACACTAAATATAGATGTCAATGGAGTTTAAAAAAGATGACTCCTGTTAGTTACAGAAATCATCTTCTTAATGCTGCATAGTCTTTTTAAAATTGTCCTTGACTAAGGGTACATTTTATTTACTAGCTGGTCTTTTTTATACATTAATGGAAAATTAATATTGACAGATCTTATCCTTGCAATAAAAAAACACACAAAAAAATGTGCATCTATTTAAATAAACTCTCCCTATTAAGGATAATCTAAACCTTCCCATCTTTTATTAGTGATATTAATCTTATAGTTAGATCTGTAATTTTATTTGCGTCTACGTCATTTTTAGTATTGTTTACAGTAATTGAAACTGTATATATATCACTATTTTCTTCTTTTTGAAGAAGATGAGTATACTGAAGAACTCCAGGTTCTGATCCTCCCTTATAGCCAACTAAGCTCCAATCCTGTTTATTTGCTAGCCCTGGATTAATAGTTATTTCACTAGTGTCTTTTAAATCATATATTGTATTGCAAAGCTCCTTGGTTGTAAAAAACCACTCTACATCATTAACTAAAGTTGGGGAAGTTAAAATATTGTCTAAGGTTAAATCTTTATCCTTTACAAGGTTTAGAATTTCTTCTTTATAAGACTCACTTCCATTAATATATTTTTGCTGAAGGTCTTTTTCAAGAAGCCACTTTATTTTAAATACTTCAGTTGTTTTTAAAAAAGGCTTATTAATATCCGAAACATTTTTTTCAATATTTTCTCTTCCAATATACTCTATTAAATGATCAGTTGCAGTATTGTCGCTTACTGAAATCATTAAATTCGTTAGTGTTTTTAATGTTACAGGAGTACCTACAGTCCACTCCTGAAGAAATCCAGTAGGAAGCGATATGTTTTCCTTATTTAAGGCTATAACATCCTCCCAAGAAGCATCTTTAGCTTCTATTTCATCATAAACAGCCTTTAAAACATATAGTTTAAAAGCAGAGCCTACTGCCATTGGTTTGTCTTCATTATAAGAAAGTAAGACATCTTTATTATTTTTCATTATGCAAACAGAGGCTAAGCCATCAAGAGCTTTTATTTCCGATAATACCTTTTCTGCTGAATCATCTTCTAAAGTAGGTGGTCTAAAATATAATGCTACAATTCTATTTTTATCGTTTAGCTTTATCTGTGAAGAAAATCTCCCCTTTTCAAATACAAGGATATACTTATTATCTTTCCATTCTATATCATTTAACATACCGAAATTTGCTTTATAAGCTTCGACCAACTCTATGATTTTTTCTGCCGGTACTTGATTTAAAAAGGATTGATCAAACAATGAACTCATCTCATTATAGTTTATTGTAAAAATCTTGTAGAGTACCTCTTTGTTAGTATCACTTTCAGAAAAAGCTACTGATGATAACAACAGTGAAACTATTAATGTCACTATAAGTATTCTCCGTTTCATAAACCTATCACTCCTTATAATTTAATAAAATTGGACTAAAGAATTTCTTAGTAAAAATTTATCTATTCATCCCTCCTCCACTAAGTGAAAGTATGAAGTTCTCAATTTATCATCTTTAGTTATAATAGATTTTATGTCTTTTTATTTTAGTCTTCATAGCTAAATATTTCTTCTATAGTCGTTTCAAATACCTTTGATACATCCATGGCTAATTTTAGAGATGGATTGTATTTTCCATTTTCTAAGTTACCTATTGTTTCTCTCCGCACTCCAACCATCTTTGCTAAATCCTTTTGGCTTAAATTATATCTTGCTCGAAATTCTCGTATTCTAGTTTTCAGCGCCACTAACTGCACCTGCTTTCTCTGTATTCTAAAACCATAAGATAAATAGAAAATACAAAAATTGCAGTAGCAAAACTAAGACCAAATGCAAACGGTATAGCTCTAGCATCTAAGTAAACAAAATATCCCAAAAACATAAATAGAACTAAAGAAATCATCTGACATAAAAAAGCACTAGTAGCTGCTTTTCGTACATTAAGCTCAAAAAGTTCATCAGGTATTATAAAAAAATATCTTATATAGTAACCGAAGCCAAAAAATCCATATAAGCTTATATCTCCTGTTTTCCATCCTAGGAATCCTATTAATGAAAGTAGAGAAAGTAAGCCTAAATAGTTAAACTTTTTCATTTCAACCTCTCCTTCTGATGTTATATATTTTTCACTTTATGTTATGAATATATAACATTAGGGATTAGAAGTCAATATATATTTTCCAAATATAGCCTTAATTTATAAAACTATTGTACATATGCCTAATACACCTTTATGAAAGACTCCTAAATATTCCAATAGGAAATTTGGGGTCAGGCTCACTTTTAAACTTTATTGATATAAATAATATATCTTTTAGTTTAAAAATGAGCCTGACCCCATTATGTGGTTATTTAAAATAATTCACTGCTATACCGAGCCAAGTCAATACATATATGTGTAATGGGTAATAGATATAAAATAGATATTTTCCACCTTTACCTTTTTGGTTATTGTACATTGATATAAATACTAATGCAAAAATCATATACCATTGAACACCTTCAAATATCGATAATATTGACCAATTTGGATCAAATAGTGCTCCTATTGAAAAGAATCCTGAAACATAAAATATATAGAAAATACTTGTCTTTAATTTTGTTTCTCTAAAAAGATAAAATCCAATTCCCAATAAAATTGCAAATATTCCACCTTCTACATCAAAAGGTACTGGTATAACTGTCGTAATAAATTTCTTAGCTACTAAATTAGTGAAACTTTCAAGAAAAACCTGTGTTATACATGGTATTAGTAATAATACTAGATATAACACAGATCTTTTGTAATTTTTACTTTTTATATGTTCCCTAATTTTACTCCCTGTATGAATAAAGAATGTAATCAAAAACATGGTAGCAAAAATATTATTATGCACTAAAAATCCACCCGGTTGTGGCGTGTATTTATTGATAATTATATTTGTAATACTCATTAATACAGAAGCAATATATAATCTTGACATATATTTTATTCTATCATGGGTATAATGCATGCCTTCAGCAAGCATAAAAAGAAAAATAGGTGCCACTAATCTACCTAATATATTGAACCATTGAGGTGTTTCTATAACACCATAAAATCCTTGATATGCATGATCAAATGTCATTAGAATCAAAGCAATTATTTTTAATTGATAACCGTTAAATCCTTTCTTCAATGTTTGCATATTTTCCTCCTTTTCTCTCTTCATAATCTACATATAACTATAAATGATCTGTATCTTTTCTTACATTGAATTGTCTTACGTTTCCCTTACAATTTTGAAAGAAGATGACTTACCATAACAGCCAAATATATCCTTAACAATTTCATTTTCATAAAATATTGAAATAACTTATTAAGTTATTGACAAAAATCCAAATTACAATTATAGTAGTTACTATAGTGTACACTATAGAGGAAGGAGTTTTTTATTTTGAATAGATGTAATATAAAAGATGGGATAAATAATGGATAATCAATTAATCTTAATAGAAAAGATGAAGCAAGTTGGACTAAATCAGTATGAAGCAAAAGCTTACTTGAAACTTTTAGAAAAATGGCCTGTCAATGGTTATGCATTAAGTAAAAATTCTGGAGTACCAAGGTCAAGAGTATATGAAGTATTAGATGGGTTAGCAAAAAAACAATTAGTTTTTGAGAAAAACACTGAGAATGGGACAATTTATTATCCGTTGGAACCAGATTTATTAGTGAAAAAGTTGAAAAAAAACTACGAATCCATTATTGAGCATGTTAAAAAGGAAACTACACAGTTATTCGTAAATACTAAAGATCAATATGAGTCAAAGGTTATAACAGGCAGAAAAAATATTTTTGATTTTATTGGACTATTAATAGAAAATGCCAATAAGCGCATTGATATATCTATCTGGAAAGAGGAGTATAAAGATTTAGAAAAGTATTTTAATGATGCAATAAATCGCGGTATCAAGATTAAAGGTATATATTTTGGATATGATAATAAATTAAAAGATGTATTGACTCATAGACGGTTAGGGACTTATTTAAAAGAAAAAGATGAACGCTATATCATCATTATTATTGACAAGAAAGAAGCGATTACTGGGATTATCTCCAGAGGAGAAGAAAGCCAGGTTACTTGGACAAATGACTTTGGCGCAATTGATATTATGGAAGATTACATAGTTCATGATTTAATGATTAATGTTTATTCCAGTATGCTTTCTGAAGATAGCAGAGAAAAATATGAAACAGCAATGGATCAAGTTAGAAAAAATTTTTTTAAAGATTAATAAGGAGTGAATAGGAATGTCTTATATGCCAAATTACGAAGAAGCTTTAGAAATTTTAAAAAAGTATAATAACAAAAGTTTTCATATACTACATGGACAAATTGTTGGTGGAGTTATGAAATACTTTGCTAAAAAACATGATCCCGAAAATGTAGAATTTTGGGAAGTTGTTGGACTTTTGCATGACCTTGATTTTGAGTTATATCCAGAAGAACACTGTGTTAAACAAGTTGAAATAATGAAAGAACTTGATATTGATGAATCAGTTATTAAGTCTACAGTAAGTCATGGTTATGGAATGACAAAAACTGATGTTAAACCTGAGCATATAATGGAAAAAATATTATATGCTGTTGATGAACTTACTGGAATAATAGGAGCAGCCGCATTAATGAGACCTTCTAAGAGTGTATCTGATATGAAAGTTAAATCTGTAAAGAAAAAGTTTAAAGACAAGTCTTTTGCAGCAGGCTGTTCTAGAGATGTTATTAAACAAGGAGCAGAAAACCTGGGATGGGATATGAATTACTTAATGGAAGAAACTCTACTAGCTATGAAGGAGTTAGTGAAACAATTAAATATTTAATCTAGAGGTATTAATTTTGATAGCTCTTTCAATTGAAGAAAATTTAAACAGTAGGTTCATTATGATAAAACCTACTGTTTTTATTTCTATATATAATTCATTGACTGTTTTCTCATAGAAATACTATGGTCATTCTTTACTAGCCATAATAAAGTACCTATGACATGTAAAATCAATATAACCCAATTTGTCAATTATATTATGAATTTCTAACAATTTGTCAAAATATCTTTCTATTGTAAAATCTGGTACTTGCCATGGTATTGCTTTTAAATAATACACAATAGCTCCTATATCATAAAATCTTGTTTTTACTAAATCTTCTTTCTGTTCAAGTACCTTTAAATCTACTACTTCTAATTGACTAACAGCTTTTTGTAAATTCCAATCAATAAACTCAAATTCTGGAGCTCCTAAAATCTTATTTAATTCTTTATCGTTTAATCCACCAACCTGTTGAGTAATAAATATGCCTTTATTTTTTAAAATTCTTTTAACCTCTTTAGGTGAGTAAGATCCATGTTTATTTATTATAATTTCAAAAGTTTCACCGTCAAATGGTAAATATTCATCATCTTCAACTTTGCATACTTTTATACCTAAAGGCTCTAACCTATTCTTTGCAATGGATATATTAGGCTTATAACCTTCAGTAACACAGGTAGATTTAGGTAGTGGACTTAAAGTAGATAAAAACTCTCCTCCACCTGTACACATATCAAGTAAAGAAGAAACTCCTTGCATTTCCATCATCACTTTATTTCTATAATTCCAACTTAGTGGAAACTCTTGCATTCTTCCCGTTGATTCCAAATGTGAAAAATCCCATCCTTCAAATTTTTCATTCACTTCATCTACTAGATAATCAAATAACTCTTTATTTGTTAAGCTTTTTTTCATAATTGCTTCCTCCTTTAATTGTTTTTAGGGTTTCAAGTAAAAATATTTGAAGGAGGACCTCTTATAAGTTGTTACAATCCATATAAAATAAAATAAATATACATAAACACACTCCTTTTCTAGTTATTTATATCTATAGTTTATACTTTTTCATTCAACTTTATTTAATACAAATTCTCTAATTCTTTCAGTACTTTCTATACAATTTTTAGTGTTGTAGTATTCTCTCCTGAAAACCTATATTTCTTTTATATTTATCTTTTCATCACCTAATATAAATATTATACCATTAAATAGTAATATTTTATAGTTTAACAGCTCCTAAATATTGTCTACTACTTATGATATGATTCACCGTAATGGCCTTATTGGCGGTTTTACAGGTGTTACCTTGAATCTTTTTAGAATATGTTTGCTTCTGTAATCTGAAACAACCAAAGGTAATCCCATCACTCCTCCTGCACAGATTGCAATAGAAGCTATTGCACCAAAAGACTGGTCCAAAGATGTATTAGTAGCACCGTCAAAAGCAGGTTTGTTGCCGTAAATACTCCCAAGCACTACAAGAACGATTATCGGCATACAAATTGCAAATATAAACATATCCATGCCACGTAGAGATAGTTTAATTTCTGTTTTCAGCATTGTATTAAATGTCTTCATTTTGCATTACCTCCTCATCTGTATACCAAAGATACGCATCTTCAAATTTTTCATAGGGACTTTTTTCAATAGCTTCCTTTACTGTTCCATAAAAATCAGACGAAATTCCAACTCCATCATCTTTTATGTTAATTACTATGTTATCACCAGATATAGAAAATTTAATGTTAACATTTGTTTCAGGAGAATTATATTTAATAATATTTTCAAATATATTAAAAATTGCCCTTTTTAACAGCCTTGAATCAAACTGAAAATTGACACTGATATCAGGAATTTCTATATTTAAAATAAATTTATTGGTTATAAATATATCATAATATTATATTACTACCTGTCGAAACCAGCTAACAATATCTCTGCTTTCCTTTGAATATATTTTTTCGTTTATATTTAAGTTTGAATATTGATTTAAATCTTCTATTAATTCGTTTAATCTTAATGAGCTTTTATAAATCATATTCAGATAATTTATTTCTTGATTTTTATCTAAATCATCATTTATAAGAATTTCAGAATACCCTTTTATACTGCTGACAGGAGTTTTTAAATCATGAACTATATCCCCCATTAATTGTCGTTTATCTTCTAATAATTGATCTTTTTTTAGTTCGCTTTCTTGAATTGTATCAGCCATATTATTAAAAGTTGTAGTTATAATTGAAAATTCATTATTTGTTGTATTTTTCATTCTAATAGTCTTATCATCGTTATTAAAAATATTCATTACATGGACAATATGTTCTATTGGGAGAATAAATTTGTTTGATGTGTATTTAGCATAAAAAAATAAAATAAATCCATTAATTAAAAATGTTATAATTGCAATAGTTAAAAAAACACTTCCAATATTGACTCCAAATAAACCTAAAATCTTATAAGTATTTTCATCAATGACTTTAGTAATTAATAAGGTAATAATTATAGAAGCAAAGAATGATGGAATTATAATAATATAAGAGAATAAATAATTTTTTAATAGCATATTTTTTATTTTACTGTTTTTCACATTTAATCACTCCTCACTCCATTTTATAGCCAAGCCCACGAATTGTTTTTAAATATTGTGGATTTTTAGGATCTTCTTCAATTTTTTCTCTAATTCTACTTATTTGTACCATGACAGGATTTGAATCATTTAAATAACAATCCCCCCATACATTTTCATATATTTGCTTTGTTGTAAAAACTCTACTGGGAGATTTCATTAACATCTCTAAAATTTTAAATTCTTTGTTTTTCAGATAAATTTCATTACCATTTTTGATACATAGACATCTAGTAAGATCAAGCTTGAGATCCCTAAGAGTTAAAATATTGTTTTGGCTTTTATTATTAGTATTTGTATAATCATAATATCTTCTTAAGTTTGAATTGACTCTTAATATTAAATCTGATGGATTAAAGGGTTTTATTATATAATCATCTGCACCATTTTCAAAGGCTTTTATTTTATCTAGATCATTCATTTTTGAAGTCAAAAAAATAACTGGAATAAATGAATTCTTTCGAATTTGTTTTAAAAGAGTAATGCCATCCATATTTGGCATCATAATATCAAGTATTGCTAAATTAATCTTTTCATTATTTATAATGTTCAAAGCTTCTTCACCATCTTCAGCCTCAAATATTTTAAAATTTACTTTTTCTAAATGATATTTTAAGGGTTCTCTTAAATCGGCTTCATCTTCCACAATTAATAAATTCATATAAACCTCCATCTAAAATGATATTTTATTATAGAATAAGTTGAAATTGAAAGGTTATTGTAAGAATCAGATAAGTATAATTACAGTATATCAGTATATTATATACTTAAAAGCATAAGCTAGTTTGTTTGCAAATTATTTTTTGATTAGTCTACCATATTATTAACAGATTATCAAATTTAAATTCTAAAGCGTTACTGTCAAGTAATAGTTGGCAATTATTTTTCTTTAGATTTAATCATCCAATAACTATTGATTTTTAGGTTTTAAATTTATGTATTTAACACCCGTTAGGGCGAAATTATTTTAGACATTGTTATATTTCAATTTTATATCCTCATTACTGACCGTTAGGGCATAGATATCCTGTATTTAATATTATTAGAAACGATATCTTTAAAAGCTTAGCTTTAGGTTACTTGCACATCTATCACCTAGCATTTTCTGTATTGCCCTTCTTCCATTGGTTACAGCGCATTTCCTAAATGGAATAGAGGCTGTTTTATGCTTATATATTTTACTCTTTTTAGGCTTTCTATTTACTTCT
>NZ_JHVL01000071.1 GCF_000620125.1 Clostridiisalibacter paucivorans DSM 22131
ACCCATTACTGTCTTGATACATGTTTTCTTGAAACCTTTATTTCTATATATCTTCTTATCTCTTTCTTTCATTAGCTCATCATCTAGTTGATTAAGTAGCTCTGTGATTATTTCACATGCCTGACGGCAAACAAATTCATAAATCCTTTTCTCTAAATCCTTGAAATTTATATCCATTTCCTTTAAACTTATCTTATACATGTAATCACCTAACTTTCTAGTTTTCTTCGCAGATACTATTATATTGGATGATGCATGTATATGAAAGATGCCTTAAGGCATCTTTTTTATTTTTTGTCCTTTTTGCCTACTAAAATTATACTCTAAGTAATAGTTTGATTATTTTCCACATTACATAAAAATACCTACCTCTTTTTGAGGTAGGTATTTTTACTTATCAACTTATTTTCTTATACTATTTAATAATATTCTCTGTTCTACAGAAGCCACAAGTTTTCTAGTATATGCTACTGTATCTGGATTTATACTCATACTATCTATGCCTTCCCTCACAAGGAACTCAGCAAATTCAGGATACAGTGAAGGTCCTTGACCACAAATTGATACTGTTTTTCCATGTTTATGTGCTGCCTTAATCAATGTAGATATGGCTTTTTTAACCGCTGGATCTCTTTCATCAAAATATCCCATACTATTTAATATTCCAGAATCTCTATCAGCTCCTAAAATCAATTGTGTCAAATCATTGCTACCTATACTGAATCCATCAACCAATTGAGCAAATTCTTCCGCTTGGAATATCACAGAAGGCACTTCTGCCATTATCCAAATTTTAAAATTAGGATTTTGTATTAATCCTTCTGATGCCATTATCTCTTTTACCCTTTTAAGCTCCCATGTAGTTCTTACAAAGGGAAGCATTGCCCATACATTTGTTAATCCATATTCTTCTCTTACTTTTTTTAGAGCCTTACATTCCAATCTAAATCCTTCTTCATACTCTGGAGAAATATATCTTGATACTCCCCTCCATCCAATCATAGGATTGTTCTCTATAGGTTCTACTTCATCTCCACCCTTTAATCCTCTAAACTCATTGGTTCTAAAGTCACTAAGTCTTACCACTATAGGTTTAGGATATATTTCTTGAGCTACCTTCGTTATACCCTCTGACATTTTCTCTACTAATAAATTTCCCTGTCCAGTCCTCAACAAATACATGGGATGGGCACCAACCATATTAGTAAAAATAAACTCTGTTCTCATAAGTCCTATACCATCAAATGGCAAATGTTTATATTTTTTTATTATTGATGGTTCTCCTAAATTCATATATATTTTTGTTCCTGTTATAGGTGCCAATTTATGCAATAACTCTTCATTTAACACTGCTGCTGACTGACCTTCATTACTTTTTTCTTCTTGTTGTAATACCTTGCCTTTATATACTACACCCCTTGTAGCATCTACAGTTACTACATCACCATCATTTAATTTTTCACTGGCATCTTTAGCTCCTACAATACATGGCACTCCCAATTCTCTAGATACTATGGCAGCATGACAAGTCCTTCCCCCTTCGTCAGTTACAACTGCAGCAGCCTTTCTCATAGCAGGAACCATGTCTGGATTAGTCATTACAGTTACTAAAATATCTCCATCTTTTACCCTTTCAATTTCATCTATACTATTTATTTTAATTACTTTTCCGCTACCTATACCAGGAGATGCAGCTAATCCTCTGGCTAAAACAGTTAATTCTTCTGTGCTATTGTTATCTTTCATCTCTTCCACTTCCCCCTTTAATGTAGTAATCGGTCTAGATTGTAAAATATACAATTCCTTAGTATCTTTATCCAATGCCCATTCTATGTCCTGAGGAGCATTATAAAGATCTTCAATTAACATTCCATTTTTAGCTAAAACATTGATTTCTTCATCACTTAAACATTGACTTGAAATCTTGTCAGCTCCTAAATATTCTTTAACTTCTACTTCTACTGTCCCTACTCCTTGGTCCTTCTTAACTATCATCACATTCTTTTCTGATATATGTCTATCCAATATATTCATATTTTCCTTTTCTACAGTATATTCGTCTGGAGTTACTATACCTGATACCACAGCCTCTCCAAGACCCCAACTGGCATTTATCATAACTTCTTTTCTATTGTTATTTATAGGATTAGCTGTAAACATAACTCCTGATTTTTGACTGTTTACCATTTTCTGTACTACAACACTCAATGCTACATCAAAATGATTAAATCCTTTATTCTCTCTATAGTATGTAGCCCTAGAAGTCCAAAGAGATGCCCAACACATTTTAGCATGCTTCATTACTTCTTCTATTCCAGCAATCTCTAGATAAGTGTCTTGCTGTCCTGCAAAAGACGCCTCAGGTAAATCTTCAGCTGTAGCAGAACTCCTTATGGCAACTGCTGGATCCTTTATACTGATTTTTTGGCTAAACTCTTTATAGGCATTAATTATTTCCTCTTTGAGCTCATTTGGAGTATTAGCACTAACTATCATATTTCTAATTTCTCCACATTTTTCATTTAATTCTTTATTATCATCTATATTCATATTTGATACAATATTAAATATTTTTTCTTTTAAATCTGTTAATCTTATAAATTCATTATATGCATCTGCTGTAACACAAAATCCAGGTGGTACATTTACTCCCTTTTGAGTAAGTTCTCCTAAATTGGCTCCCTTACCTCCAACCATTGGTATATCATTTTTATCAATTTCATTAAACCATTTTATATATTTGTATTTAGACATACTAATTTCCCCCTTTACTCATAATCATAGTATTATTATAGCACATTTGATTAAATGTGTCATACTTTTTAATAAAAAATATTATTAAAATTTTTTATTAAATTATATAATCAATAATACTGTTAGGAAAATAGCTTTTTATAGATCTATTAAAATATTCTCTTATTTCATTTAATATTTCTTTATCATAAACATATTTTCCATATCCAAATTGTCCATATTTAAATACTCTTCTTTCTTCATCCATAGGAAGAGTAGAGTTGGGGAATATTTGTAATATACGATTTTTTGCAGCATTTGTATACCTATGAGATATAACCTCAAAATGTATTTCTTCTTTATATTCATTTGACAAGCTTTCTTTTAGAGTTATTAACATATCATCGTAATCATTTTTCCAATTCTCATATATAATAACTGGTCCTATAATAAATCCTGTTGGATATCCTTTATCCATAACTTTTTTTGCAGCTATTAATCTTTCATTTAGTCCTACTGTAGCATGTTCATATTCATTTATTACTTTAAAAGTATTTATACTAAACCTTATAGTTGTATGTCCATTATGATTAATATCTAATAAATCATCCACATCATCAAATTTAGTAACAAATCTAAGGCGCCCATACTCCTTATCACCCATAAATTCAATAACTTTACCTAATATTTTAGTATATCTTTCAAAGGGAATTGGATCAGATGTAGCTGACATTTCATAATATGTTATTTCTGGCTTTCTTTCTTCCATATATTTTTCAGCAGTGTTTAATATCTCATCTACATTGACATATATAGTAGTATAAGGTTTTTTCCCAAATCTTGTATTTAAATAACAGTATTCACATTTGCCTGTACAACCAGAAATAAGAGGCAACTGATAATGGGCTGATGGTTTGCATGATTCAAACTTTTTATTTTTTCTTACCCTTATAACTAAAGTAGCCTTTCCCTCTCCATATTCCATTTGTGGCGTTTCCTTTGGTATAGCGGTTACTCTATTGTTCTTTAGTATATCTGTTGGTATTTTCATGTCATTAAATTTTTTATACAACCTCTGTCCTAAAGGATATTCCAGTGACTTTTCTTCAAAAAGTACTCTGTTGGGCAGATATTTCATATTCATCTTCCTTTCCATTTGTAATAATATTCTCACTTTACATAGTATGTCCATATCTTTAATATTATAATAGGCGACTAAAAATCAATCGCCTATATTTAATAAGATGCCTTGTCTAATGCTATTAAAAGCTGTAAAGGTGCCTCTCCTGAAACTTCTCCTACAGCATATACTGTATAATATCTATTAGGTCTAATATTTACATTAGGCACTGTCAATACTACTCTGTTTCCACCTGAAGGTCTTACTTGTAAAGTATATCTATTGGGATCAATCATTCTATTTGGACTTACCTCTCTAAACTCTATATTTCTAAATAATATAGTTCCATCTGATGTAAGAACATCTACTGCTGGTGCATCAGGAGAAAGGTGTACAAACTTAATTTGAGCTTTGCCTGATGGAAGCATCATAGCAGTATCATTTATAACCATTGGCTTTATATCCTCCAAAAGTCCTGTAGCAGCTACAGTATAGTTAGAATTTGGAAATACATCGACCTCTGTATCTATAACTGGATTCCTCCTTGTTCCAGATGCAAAAACTTTTATATTATATATTCCTGGCACTAAAGCAATATATTCTGTAAATCTCTTATATGGTAATCCTTCAACTAACAATGTATCATTCAAATATACATCTACTGGTGGTGCATCAGGAGAGGCATGCAATACCCTCATATAAGAAGATTTTTCTCCATAACATCCTCCATACATATCTCTATAATCATACATAATTTACCCTCCTAAAATTTAAATCCAAATTATTATACTAGCAAAAACATTCTCCAAATATTATCACTAATAATAAAAAGAAGAATAATAGGCTTTCGTTTCCTTCATCAAACCATCCTCCATTATTGAATAAAATAACTAATATCAAAAAGAAAAACAACATAACACTATCGTTTCTACAGTTGCATTGTAAACTTAAATTTTCTTCAGACATATAATAAACCTCCTTTAAAGGGTATTCTCTATAAAATTCTTTTTTATTTTTAATATATTTTATTCAAATTTTTTTTATTTGTTACTTTAGGAATTCTTTAAGAAAATATTTTTTATCATGTATAATATTTCAAGATAATAGAGATAATATTTTTGAGAACAAAAAAGGAGTGATATCATGGAAAGTAATTTTCTAGATAGGACTGCATTAGTATTAGTCATAATAGGCGCCCTAAATTGGGGACTTATATCTCTATTTGAATTTGACCTAGTTGCTAGTATTTTTGGAGGGCAAACAGCTTTTTTAAGCCGTTTAATTTACGGACTTGTAGGATTGTCTGGATTGTATAGTATATCACTACTATTCAGATCTAGAGAGACAACTACTGAATAAAATATAGGTTATCCCAAATGGGATAACCTATATATGTCTTTTCTCATATGTTTAAGCAAAGGTAGTTCTTCTCTTATTTTGTGTATCATATCTAAATCAATTTCTTGAACTATTATGTCTTCAGAATAATCCAATTGTTCAATTACACTTCCCCATGGATCAACTATTAGAGAATGTCCGTAAGATTTATAATTACTTTCTTTATTTTGTGCTGGAGCAGTTCCTACCATAAAAATTTGATTATCTAAAGCCCTTACCCTAAATAAATGTTCCCAGTGTGCAGGTCCAGTAATCATATTAAACGCAGCAGGTATAAAAACTATATTTACTCCCTCTATACTCATCAATCTTATAAGCTCAGGAAATCTTATATCATAGCAAATTGCTACACCCATCTTTCCGAATTCTGTATCAAATACTGTAATATCTTTGCCTGGACTCAATACTTCTGACTCCATAAATCTAATTCCATCTTTTACATCAATATCGAAAAGATGTATTTTTCTATGCTTTCCTATACAATTTCCCTCTCTATCAAATACAAAAGAAGTATTATATATATTATTTTCATCATCCTTCTCTGGTATAGAGCCTGCTATTATATAAACAGATTTTTCTTTGGCTAATTCAGAAATTCTTTTGCAAGTTATACTCCCTGTAGCTTTTTCAGCATATAGAGGAAAATATTTATTATCATATGGACAATTAAACATTTCAGGAAGCATTACTAGCTGAGCCCCCATATTTACCGCTTTATTGATCATGTCTTCAGCCTTCTCAATATTTAATTCTTTATTTTCTTGAACCTTCATTTGACACAATCCAATTTTAATTTTATTCATTAAACCCCTCCCATTTATTTTCCAGAAATATTCAATTCTTTAATTCTTATCGATGGTGAACCTATATAACCATTTCCCGAAGGTAAAGTAAACATAATATTATTGTCCAATTCTTCAATATCTAATAATAAATTAATAAAATTGCCTGCAATAGTTATTTCGTTTATTGGCCTCCCTATTTTTCCATCAATAATCTCATACCCATAGGCAGATAAAGAGAAATCTCCAGATATGGGATTAAGTCCTGAATGTAGCCCTTGAACATCTATTATAAACAGTCCATTTTTCATATCTGATATAATTTCTTTTAATTCTTTTTTTCCTTTATCTATATACATATTAGTTGGTGATATGGTTATTGTATCTTTATAATTAGACTTATATGCATTTCCCGTAGATTCTATACCTTCTCTTTTAGCTGTTTTTAGATTATGTAATAAAGTGGTTAATACTCCTTCATCTATAATTTTTTTATATTTTGTTGGTACACCTTCGCTATCGAAAGATGAATTTAAAATTCCCTTCTCCATAAAAGGGTCATCTACCAATGTAATTAATTTACTAGCAATTTTGTTACCAACGCTATCTTTTAATAAAGATATATTCTTTTGAGCATTTTCAGCAGAAAACATTGGTGAAAACGCCTCTAATATATTTGCTACAACATCACCCCTTAATACCATAGGATATTTTCCTGAATTTATAGAAGATGCATCTAACATTGATATTGCCTCATCTACAGCCTCTTTGGCCAATGCTTTCCCATCAAAATTATTAAAGTTTTTTGAAACCATATATTTACCACTGGTCTTTACATCTTCTTTCTCCTTAACCATAACGGAAATATATGCATATCCAATATTTCCATTATTATTTAATTTTAGACCCTTCGTATTAATTATTTCAGTATGGGTATTTTCTTCACTATATAGACAATGATTAACAGAAATAACCCTTTTATCTAGGGCCTTAGCATATTGTTCCATTTCTTTTACAAACTTTATTTTTTCTTTTGTATCTATTTCACTTAAATTGCATTTATAAGGTCCTATATCTTTATAATGTTTAGAACCTTCATATATATATTCTTCATTCAAATCTAAAGTTTTACTATTTTCTATAATACTATTTAATATCTTAGTTATTGATTGATGTTCTAATTTTTCTGTATAGGCATATCCCATTTTGTTATTATATATGCCCCTAAAAGACACTCCTTTTTCTACTGCTGTAGTATATTTATCTATTTCTCCATTAAATACAGATATATCTAATTTCTTCTCTCTCTGTGAAAATATTTCTAAATCTTCAATCCCCATATTTTTTGCTTCTTTAAACACTCTATTTATATCCATTATATTTGCCCCCCTCTTCCGCCTACAATCATACTGCTTACTCTTATAGTAGGCTGTCCAACATTAGTTGGAATCATTCCACTAGAAGATCCGCATATACCTTGTCCATGTGCTAAATTATCTCCAACCATATCTATATTCATAAGTATATTCTTTCCATTTCCTATGAGAGTAGCTCCCTTTACTGGTCTATCTATTTTTCCATTTTTTATTAGATAGCCTTCAAGTACAGCAAAATTAAAATCTCCAGTTGCAGGATTTACAGAGCCTCCCCCCATGTATTTCGCATAAAGTCCCTTTTCAGTATTAGCTATAATATCAGATTTTTTAGAATCCCCAGATTGTATATATGTATTGGTCATTCTAGATGTAGGAGGATATTTATAAGACTGTCTTCTTCCTGAACCAGTTGGCTCCATTTTAAGCCTTTTTCCATTTAACCTATCCACCATATATCCCTTAAGAATACCATTTTCTATAAGTATATTTCTCTTTGTAGGGATTCCTTCGTCATCTATATTTTGAGAACCCCAACCATTTGGTATAGTTCCATCATCTACAGCTGTAACTAAATCTGAAGCCACTTTGTGACCAATTTTATTGGCAAATACTGATGTCCCTTTAGCAACTGAAGTCGCTTCTAATCCATGACCACAAGCTTCATGAAAAATCACGCCTCCAAACTTGTTATCTATCACCACAGTCATTGGACCACTGGGACAATCTTGACTATGTAACATAGTTTTTGCCATTCTTGCCGATTCTTTTGCATAATCTTCTATATTAATAGTATTATAAAAATCAAATCCCATATGGGCCCCTGGCCCCATAAATCCAGTTTGCATATTTTTCCCATCGGATGCAGTAGTTTGTATAGCTGTCCTTGTCCTAACCCTTCTATCCTCAACAAATAACCCTTCCGAATTGGATATCAATACATCTTGTACATAGTCCATATATCTTATTTTTACTTGTATTATGCTCTCATCATAATCTTTAGCTTTATAATATGCCCTTTTCATTAATTCTATCTTTTTATTCTTATTAACCTTATTTGGTAGCATAATTATATTATGATGGCCTTGTATGATATTCTTATGCAAATTAATCTTTTTATATGGTTTATTTACAGATATAGTTAGACAAGCTTCGTTAACTAATTCTATTAAATTATTTCTAGATGTATCACTAGTATATGCGTAGACACTATTATTATCTTTAAAAATTCTTATCCCTAGACCATATTCTATGCCAGATATACTTTTTTCTATATTTCCAGCTGCCATTTCTATATTATCCACTTCCTTATTTTCCACAAATATCTCTACAAAGTCTCCACCTAATCTTAGTCCAATATTTATTATTTCTTGAATTAAGTCTTTTTTTATCATACTGTACCCCTCCAAATATCTTTATAATATATTATTTCGATATTTGTATTAAATTTCCTTTAAAATCAACTAGGTATGGCTTTTACTTTTTATAATTTATAATCACAAAACCTCTATAAAAGTCAGGAGTATTTCACAAAATTTGCGTGCATACAAATAAGTTAGTAGTTAACTACTCGATATCAACTACTAACTTATTCTTGAAACTCATATGTTTTTTATAAGTTTGTCATTAAATTAAGGATGCTTAAAGATATTTCTTTAATTATAAGTATTGTTTTAATAGCAGGATCCAAAAATTATTATTAATAATAGGAAGAAGAACAACAAGCTTTCATCTCCATCACCGCCGAAGCATCCACCATTATTAAAAAATAATACTAATAAGAGAAAGAAAAATAGTAGGCTTTCATCTCCACCACAAAATAGTCCCTCTGCCATAGTCTATAACCTCCTTATATTAATTTTAGCTTTGGCCTACTATATACTATGTTAATCATTAAATTTTGGTTACATCTAAATATTAAAATTTTTCATCGGGTGTCTTCATAATCTCCATGACTTTTTCAAACTTTCTAACTTTTTTATATTTTTCATCTTGGATAAGAGGTTCAAAACATTTGATTAAATCCAACAGATTATTGAATCCTACTGTATTAATTGATTGTGTCATTACGCCATTTTTATATAACTTTTCCTTTGAACTTTCAAGATTATCTCTAGTTTTTATAACCTTTTGAACCATTGTCTTATTTTCATCATCCAAATATTTCATAAGTTTATCTAATATTTCTTTTTTTCTATCCTCTCTGCTTTTAGTAATATCCACACTTTTTATCTCTCCACTATAATCCTCTGACTTAATTCTATTGATCATATTAAGTATGTTCATGACATCTTGAACCTTCGACAATGCCAATTGTTCCTTTTCAGAGAAATATGGTTTTATATCCTTTACCATATTTACTCTCTGCTGAAAATCATATTCAAATAAAGATGATACCTTATTAAAAATATCATCTTTACCTTTAGAGAACATAAGTACAAAAGGAATAAATAAAAAGAAGTTGCTTTTATGTGTACTTGATTCTTTTTTAGGTAACTCATCATACATATCACTAATCACCTCTAAAATAGCAGCTTATATTTTTTCATTATATATTATGCATATATCTCTTTTTTGTGCAATAATTAAAACCAGCATATATGCTGGTTTTAATTATTGCTTTGTAAATGTTCCCTCTTTTATAAATTTCATCATATCTTCAAAAACATATTCAGGAACGCTGGTATCTTTCCATATCACCCATCTCAATCCTATAAAATTCGAAATACCCATTAAACAATATACTATAGTTTCAGGGTCTAATTCCGATTTTATTTCATTATTTTTTTGTGCTTCTTTTATACCTTTTATATAACCTTTAGCTAAACCTTGATAGTAATTTTTAAATAAAGACTCGTCAACAAACTGTGATTCCCATACTATCTTATATAGTCCCCTGTGTTCAGATACAAAATCAAAAAAAGTTTTAAAGCCTATATACTCCAATTCATATCTAGTTTTACAACATTTAGTTGATCTGTGTATAGCTGTTCTTAAAGTTTTACTTAGTTCCTCTACTAGATAACAAAAGACACTTTTTTTATCCTTAAAGTATATATAAAATGTACCTGGCGCAATAGATGCATTTTGTGTAATATCAGTTATAGACGTATTGTAATAACCATTACTACTGAAAAGCTCTTCGGCTGCCTTTAATATTTTATCTAATGTTTCCTGTCCTCTATTAGTTTTTGGAAAGTTAACCTCATTCAACTACTTTCACCTCATCCTTATATAGCATTTAATTAATATATAATACTTATTATTTTATCACAGATATATAATTTTCTACAATAATCCACCAAATTTTAAGAATAGAGGTGCAAATACCAATGCAACTATGGTCATAAGTTTAATAAGTATATTTATAGAAGGACCAGAAGTATCCTT
>NZ_JHVL01000072.1 GCF_000620125.1 Clostridiisalibacter paucivorans DSM 22131
ATTTTAAGTTTATCTTCTTTTCTCCATCTCTTAAGTCGATTAGGATTACTATTGGGTATTAATTTGCCTTCTATTCTAGCTTTTCTCTTCCACCCATAGATAGTGTTTGTAGATACTCCTGTTTCCTTAGATACCTGTGATACTTTTTTATTTATTGGCGGAGATATTTGCCTTAATATATCTTCAATGTATTCTTTATTATAGCTCTTATTTTTCATATAGATTGTCATCCTTTCTTTACTCACAATTATTATAACATCTATATGACAACTATTCTAACACAGGGGGTACTTTATTCTATACATATAAAGCAAATAAAAATAATATAGATATGATTTTTCTTACTCCCACTCGATAAGCCAGAATATAAGTTAAACTTATTTGTTTAGTTTTAGTGATGATTCATGTGGGTTTGGGGATATTTTATTTGTATTATTTGAGGGTTTAGAAGTTTTTAATATCAAAGTAATATCAAATTTCTTTTCACTAAATGTTCTCTTTGAACAACTATACGATAAACAAAGTAAGCATTTTATTTATTGTGCAAACAAGTTTTGCTTAAAATCTTTCATAGCATTTATAATAACAATATTTGCATTGTTACACAAATCGTACTTATTTATGCTTTCAGTAACAATCTCATATTCTCTTTCATTATAATATACATAACATAAAATTCGGTTTTTACTCTCTTTATTATTATTTACAAATCTATTGATAATATTTTTCTCAACGGGAGAGTTAAATACTTCCTTAAATTCCAATATATAATCAACATTCCTTTTTTGATTAATCTTGGGTCTACCAGCAAACCAAATTCTGTTGAATAATATTTCTAGAAACTTTATGTTAATACCTTTATTGTTAATATAGAGATATTTATTCCCACCTAGTTCTTCAATAACGTATTTCAATTGGGATAAGCGTTTTTTTATAGCTGAAGTATTATCTATATCCTTCATATTATAAAACCCTGTTCGATTCCTCAATAAGTTAATCAGAGCATTGCAATTTGTATCAAATAATAAATCAAACTCCTTAATTAATTCTTTATTATTATTTATTGCTTCTGACGAATTATCTTCTTTTGATTTAATGTAATAATCAATCAATTCTGGATACTGTTTTGCTAAAGAATCGATCTTTCTATTAACTTCTGCAGCAGTGAAATCTCCATTAATAATTTCTGATATATATTCATTAATATGGTCCCTAAACTTACTGTCTTCAATGCTTATTCGTGAGTATCTCAAGTCCTCAATAAAATTTTTACGCGAAATAAAATTATCGCCTTTTACAAGGATATCTTCAGGTACTAGAAGAACAAAATCATTGTTGAATACTGGTAAATAATATTCTTTTGCTTTCCATTCTTCCTCTCGAAAATCAAAATAAGCATTTTCAATCATAATTTGTTTACATTGTGATTCTTTCAAAAAACGAACGCAAAACTTTTCTGTAAAGTCTAGCAAAAATGGCTTAATTAAACTTGTTGTAAAATCACTCACATTATCTAATCCATGTCCTTCACTAAACAAGCATAATTTTTCCATATGACTTGAATTTGTTATAGTCTCTTGACCAAAGCTTTTTATATAATCACTTGCATTAATACATACTTCTTTTGCAAATTCATTTTTTAATCCATTCCCCGAATTTCCATAAAGTGTATAGCCTAACCAGTTTTGCTTTGGCTCTTTAAAAAAATAATACTTTTCTTGTATACTAGCATCATTTTTTGCTTCTTCTGCTTTTCTGCACAAGAACTTAATATATTCTATCATATCTTCATGGGCTTTCTTATATACAGCTTTATTATTAGAATATAATAGGAAAGGGTCTATAAAAGCCGGAGTATCTGAAATTAACGATATATCAAAAGCTCCATATTTTTTCATTAAATATTTATCTACATTAAAAAAATCTGAAAAAAAAGTTTTTTCCATTCAATATCCTCCTGAATTTGATTGTAATAATTTAGTTGCATTTATCTATAAACTATAAAACATCAAGAGAACGATTGATTAATTATTCCCCCCTTTGTAATCAAATTTCAAGATAAATATTGAATTTACTTTCAAAATATGATATCATTTAAACGCCAATTTAAAATAATATATATTTAAAGCAGATATTTATCCCATAAAGGCATTATCAATTGCCTTTATTCTTTATGCCCTATAGTAAATTTCTTATACTGCTTCTATTAACCATGCTCTAAAGCTATATATAGAATCAAATTCTATATAATCTTTCAATTGCACATTACATGGATTTATCACATATATTTTATCAAAATCCTTCTTATAGTCATTTACTCTGGCTCTTACTTTCTTTCTAATAGTAGTTTCACTAAGATTATTTTGCAAATTAATGTGTATAGGTACAATCATATATTTACAAGTTTTGGTATTACACCTAATTCTGAGCTCATTTAATATTTTCCTATCCTGTTCTAAGCTATATAAAACTATTATCTTCATTTTTAGTGCTAACTGAGGCATATTGCGTTGACCAAATAAGCTACTATTTTTCTTCATATACGCTACTCCTCTCTAAAATTTGGAATAGCTCCATATCTACCACTTAAATAAGCTTTATCTATTTTCTTATCAAATCTTTCATTATATTGTTCGAGGGAATATAATTCGGATTCACCATCTGGATTATTATTCATAAACCAAATCTCATCCCTTCTTAGTAAATCAAGGTCTAGAAGTCTTGATTCATGAGTTGTAATAATTAATTGTGTCCTCTTATTTCCTAATGAATCTAAATAAGCTTTAATAAATTGCCTAGTTAATAGGGGATGTAAACTTCTATCTATTTCATCTATGATATAAACTTTGTTATCATTTTCTGAGAATAATATTTCAATTAATTCTAATATTCGCCTAGTTCCATCTGATTCTTCAGATAACCTAAATGTCCCACTGCTTCCGTGTTGAAACTCAATTGTTTTTATCTCAACTTCATAATTTTTATTAACTTCAAATATATAAAAATCTTTATTCCCTCGTAAAAGTGCACCTAAAGATTCTATGTCTCTTTTTTGTTTTTTTGATTCGGTGATTTCCTTTTCTAAATCATCAAAAACTTTCTTTAATATATCTGATGGTATTGTATTGCTCAAATCTTCTCTCTTAGCATCAATAATTTTAAAATTAGTAATACCAGTATCGAATCTCTTAATCATCTCGCATATTTCATCAGAATTTGCTTTTTTCATAAAATATGAATAACTAGAAAATACTCTATCTGGATAATTTATGTCTAAACTATCTTCAAACCAATTAAAAACATTTCTAAAAACACTTAACTCATTTTTCTTCTTATATAGATCTGTTTTATTCCGATTCATCTCTGACAGAAACAAAACTGAATCAAGCCGCTTAACATCATCAAAATATATTTTTAATCTATTTGCAATTTTTTCATTTCTAAAGTATTTTCCTAAATTAAACCTTTCGTCTATTAAATTTCTATAAAATATTTCACTACTTTTATTGTCTGGGGAAAGCTCATAAAGCCATTCTGATACGATACTATTCTTATTCAAAATAATTTCAAATCCATATGAATAGTACTTTTCATCTAATTTTATCTCAAATTCAAAATGACTAGGTTTCTCTTTATTTTTTCCATTTGTTCTATTATACTTATTGGTATATCCTTTTGGTATATCCTTAACAATTACTTTTCGAGCAAATTCTAATGAACTTATAAGGTTAGACTTACCTGAAGCATTTGTTCCATATATAGCTGTTAATCGCAACAAATTCATACCTTTACTCTTATGTAAATGTTCACGTTTCCCTCTTGCTTTACCACTTATCATGCACAATTCTTGCAATATTCCAATTGACATAAAATTCGATATTCTAGCTCGTATTAACACTTTAATGACCTCCATTCATTTATGTTTTAAGTGATTTTTTCACTTTAGTCAAGTTCAAGATAATATGTCTTTCAATTATACAAAGAGACAAGAAAGACATAAGAATGATATAATCAAATTACAATTTTAGTAAAATAAATGTAATATGCTAACCAAAAAATATAAAATTTATAAATAATAATGAGGTATTACAATAAAGTAACACCTCATTAAAACTAAAGATCTATTCAAATCTGACAATAATTAATTCAATCCGTTATATGGTTGCCAAAGTTATCAATCTTTAAAACCTAATATATTCCTTACATTTTTAGGTATAACTGTATGCTCAAACTCGCCACTTTTATCCTAGGAACTTCTATTTCCATATCACTAAATTTGGTTTTTTACTTTCTTTTCTGTGTAAGTATTCCTACAATTATCTGTATCCTTGTTTTTTCTATCTCCCTTTTTATAACCCAGTTCTACTTCTAACTCAGCCTCAAGCATTTCTTGTAAAGCTATTTAAACATATCTCTTAAAAATGAAGATCTCCTGGTGTTTTTTAATTACCGTCCTTAATCATATGTCTTAAAACTTCCTTTGGTAATATACTCATAACAAAACTTCCTCCTGGATTAATAATTATTTTAATTATTGCCAGAAAAGAGCTTCTATTTTCACTTAATCACAAAGTTGTTACATCACCTATTAATAACCTGCAATACATATTTTATTTATTATTTTACTTACTATACACATTGTAGATTCTTTAAATCATTTCTTTATTTTTTGATTTACAATTATCATTTTTGAATAGAAATAGTCATCTTCAACATAAAATAATATATTGCGAAAACGCTCATATTGTGACTTATAATGCACTTATTAATAGAAATAACATTGATAGAAAACTACAGTCATTTATGATACGGTTCATCGTAGTTCACTTTATTACAAAATTTCCTTTATTGCTTAGAACCCTTATATCTACTATAAAAGACACTTGTTTAAGTATAACCTCTATATCTTATTTTGTCACGACAATTACCTTTCAACCTACCTTGATGTGATGATAATGATGAAGAAATAATTATTCAAATTTTACTTTTATAGAAAATCCATAAGTAAATTGTTTCATAAGAAATGGAGTGAAATCAATCGCACTCTTACTGCTAATATTACCATCATCTTTATAGCCCTTATAATAAATACATGTAAATTCACCATTGTTTATTTCAACATTACCACCAAACCCTCTACGCATAGTTACGAATTTTTCAACATCAGAAATATCAAGCATTTTACAATTCATTGTATTATCGTTTATATAAATTTCAGGATTAATACTGTTTTCATCATTGCTATTAATGACAATAAAACCTTCTTTTTTATTAGTTTCATCTATATATTCTTGTGTTTCTATTACTTTTCCATCTTTATACCAATCTACAACAAGATATATTTTTTCTACTTTCTCTACATTATATCCCATTATTAGGCTGTCAGAATTAGTAACTGTATTGGCTAATCTTTGCTCTCTATCAGTTAATTGTATGAATCCCATATATTGTTCATACTGACTAGGACCACTACTTAATTCTTTTTCTTTACATCCTACTAATAACACTAAAATCAACAAAATAAGTATTATTTTTCTCATAACAAACTTCCTTTCGATATATTTCCTCATACACATAAAAAACAATTATCAATCCATCAAAACAGCACAGAACGTTGAATGTTCAATGTAACGAATTTTTAACTAGAAGTCGGTGATTTACTATATTTTTACTTCACAGTCGATTTTTCTCTTAGCCAAATCATGTTCTGTATATAAATCATATATTTTACCAATTATCATCTGATAATCGTTATCATTTATGATACGGTTCGCCATACCATATCCTAACACACACAATATTCAAAATTAGTATATCATATTTTTCCATATTTATCCTCAAATCCTACAAAGTTTGATTCTTCCCTTATCTGGGCGTGGGTACCCCACAATTTACACACCTTTGTTTAACAAAGTAGAAGCTTGCTCCACTACTAAAGTAGCGGTTTTGTGTAGCTCTCCTGTACAGCTATTTATATACTTACTGTATATTAAATTTCTCAATAAGGGTATCTATTACTACTAGTAATGCATTTGGGTTATTGAGAATATAATCTTCAATCTGCTGATTAGTCCAACTCAAAGAAGTAAAGTTTCAGTAGAAAAGACTGTTAACTCATTTCCATCTTATTCTATATATTTTAGATAGGGGTGAGACTTTGGCTATTGGAGATAAAATCATAAAAACACGAACAAATCGTGGCATTACACAAAAGGAACCAGAACTAGCTATAGGCTTAGAGTAAAATTATTGTAGGTAAATTTTCAAAAAAATAAAAAAGAGAGTTCCTCCATATGTTATGATGTAAGTGCCAAAACCAACATCAAAGGATGAACTCTCTTGGAAACTATTATACATGAAATTTCACAAAAATCATCAATGAAACAAAAGAAAATTTAACTAATACTTTGGCAAACCATAAAGGTATATGGAAATCATGCATCCAAATGTGCATAAAATTTAATTAAATTACCTGTCTACTTGACAAAGGTCAGTTCACTACTAGTCTCTATTTTTCTTTTATTTCTTAAGTAATCTGGGATAATTAACCTACCCCATACCAATGAAAAATAATTGGGATTTTAAAAGATTTGTCCTTCGAGATATCGAGAATGTAAATAAGGGCTATCTCAAAAAGTTGTTTTACTACTTTAAGTTTAGCCCCTTCTTTCTAATCAAATTCAATTTCAGCTTCCTTCTCATAAACAATTCCAAGTTTATCTTCTGCTTTAATTATAATTTTTATATCTTCTTCATTAATTAGATGATTTTCATACTCTTGCTCATATTTTATATCCTTTGTTTTAATTAATATGTTTTCATATTTTTCATCGTATTCAAAAATCTCATAACGTTTTGAATTTTCTGCTTCGCATTCCCTTAACAAATCTATTTCTCTAAAGAGCTTATCCTTTACATAAATATAGGCCTTAGCTGTTTTTAATTTTAGAATATCGGACATTACTCTATTATTACTAAAATATCTATTACCTTTGGGTGAATTATGAATGACAATAAATAAATTGAATCCATTTTTGTGAGTATTAATTTCAACCTCGGTATCAATACGCTCCATAATATCATCATTAATATTGATTTCACCTAGTTCTGCTGAACGAATAGAATCCTCATCTTCTGCTATAATTTCTAAAGTATAGTTTTCCTTCATAGAAAGGTTAATTTCCTTTTTAAAATGGAGGGCATTTTCACAATGTAATTCTATTTTTTCCCATGCAATATTTTCTGGACTTGAAATAAGATTTCTACCTATCCTCAAATATACCTTAGAATTCTTCTTTAAAGTATTAAAGTCTAAAGAAAATACTAAAGTTATAGTTTCAAAATCCTTAGATATTTTTTTATAATTAATACTCCAATTTCTTATCCATTGATTTTTTAATTTAAAATCCTTTAAAGAGGTAATAACGGAATCCTCCATATCATCTATACTTAGGATTGCTTGATTTAAACGGTCTTTATGGCATTTTATTTGTTCTTCTAGGCTACTAACTCTTTTATATTGCATTATATCCATAAAAATTATGAGAATAATTACTGCCAGGATACTTAATTTAACTAATTTATTCATCATTACACCACCTTTAAAACTATATTTATGTCATACTAAAATTTTATTGCTTTTTTGAAATCTAATATACTTTCATCTACTGATGTCTCTGCAATGATTTTAAGTAATAATCTCATAGCTTATGCATGCTCACCTAAATTATAAATTGACCTCCGCATTATTTGGAAATATCTTTACCAATTCAACAAGCACTGAATTAACTTCTTTTAATTTACCATTTTTTCTAAGTTCAATAGCTTTCCTCAGTATATCTTTTATAATCATTTCTCCTCAAAATATTCTTTACAAATCATCTAACCAGTATAACCTTTATTGCATTTTTACATTTGCGCTAAATCTCAACTTCTCTTAAGTTCATATTTAATGCCTCCCCACCAACTTTAACTTTACAAATATCATTTTCTTTAACATTAAGTTTTACATTTATTTCCAATGGTCTATTCATAGAATATCCTTGTTTAAAAGTAATGCTGTCACATTATAATAAATCAAGCATACCGTAATTATATAAATAGCATGCTAAAGCACCACTAGAAGCACCTGTTGCTGATTCTTCATCAACTCCATATAGTAGAGCTCAATTTCTACAATATGCATTTGAATTGTCAAGGAAATCGAGCAAGTAGGAACGGTCCTTGCTTGCTCAAGTAGTATAGCCTTTTTAAATTCAAACTGTCACTTATAATAAGGTTCACCATATCATATCCCAACACACACAATATTCAAAATTATTATATCATATTTTTCCATATTTATCCTCAAATCCTACAAAGTTTGATTTTTCCCTTATCTGGGCGTGGGTACCCCATAATTTACACACTTTTGTTTAACAAAGTAGAAGCTTGCTCCACTACTAAAGTAGCGGTTTTGTGTAGCTCTCCTGTACAGCTATTTATATACTTACTATATATTAAATTTCTCAATAAGGGTATCTATTACCTCCAGTAATATTATTTGGGTTATTCAGAATATAATCTTCAATCTGCTGGTTAGTCCATCTCAAAGAGGTAAAGTTTCAGTATCAAAGACTGTTGACTCACTTCCATCTTCTTTTATCTTTTGTATAATTTAATAAAAGACTTTATTTTAGATAGGGGTGAGACTTTGGCTATTGGAGATAAAATTAGAAAAATACGAACAAAGCGTGGCATTACACAAAAGGAACTAGGACTGTCTATAGGATTTAGCGAAAGAACTGCCGACGTTAGGATTGCCCAATATGAATCAGGAAAGAAAATTAAATTTCATTTGATTGGACTTGATCATCTCTTAGAAGAATGGTATGAAAAGAAAAAAGCTCTTGAAAGCGGTAAGATATCTCAAGAAGAATATTATGAGTGGAAAATGAATTGGCCTAAAAATATGGATAACCATTAAAAGTTTTTTTACTTTTATCCGAAAATTAATATCAAAAGACATTAAAAAACCTCTGTAACCCTTAATATTAAAGGATTACAGAGGTCTTATTTCTTATTCCCACTCCGTAATTTGATAATTATCACATATGTCACACGTTGAAAATACAGGCTTTCAGCGTCATTGATTTCATAAAAATAAGCCATTTTTTATGGCTTCATGATTTTTTAGTATCATATTAGTATCACATTATCATTCAAACGATCCTGAAAAGGTGCTGTGAAATCAATGCTTCTATGAATCTATTATACAACAATTTGAACACAAAGGAAATATTGAATCTGAAGAATAAAAAAAAAGGGGGCTGTTTCATAACTGATTAATCAGTTATGAAACGCCTCTTTTATTATGTTCAAGTTAACAACTCAAGTACCTAAGTTTCAATAAATTCAAATATATTTTTCTTAGCCTAATTTTAAGTATAGCAAACAAAACTTAAATATTTTTAAGTTTTATTCTATTTATTCTATTTTTTATAATTAAATTGCCTCTTTATATTTCACGAAACCCAGTTTATTAGATTTCATTTTATTACTTAATTTTTTTATATTTATGGCAAAACTTAATAAT
>NZ_JHVL01000073.1 GCF_000620125.1 Clostridiisalibacter paucivorans DSM 22131
TATTAGTTAGTGGTTAGTAGTTGATGGTAGAAATCCTATGGATTTCATCATTAAACTACTAACTTTTTTTGTTAAATATATGACTATAGTATCATATAAAACTTGATAAATTTGATATAAAATATACTATGGTTAATTTTGCTAAATATTGTATTATAGATTAATATAATATGGGCTTGTTAACAAAGACATAAGATAATTGCTGTTTATATACAGCGAGACAAAATTATAATACAAAGGAGAATAGTTATGAAAAAGAAGATTTTAGCAATTGTATTGGCATCTTTGATGCTGTGTATATCATTAAGTGGATGCGGGGATTATATTGAGAGTTTTGGAAGTTCATCCCAAGAGGACGACACTGAGAAATATAATGCATATATTGATTTCAGTAATTATATAACTCAATGGTTTGATAATGCTTTGTTTGATTATTTTGAAGAATTTGGGATAGAAGAAGATATCATAGTTAGAGAAAATTTTAGTGATTTTAATACATATCCTATTTTAAAGGTACATGAGGAACAAGTTGAGAAAACATTGGAATATGCATCTAAAGAGCCATCATATGGAGAAACTGATGAAGCTATAAAGGCATTATGCCCAAAACTTAAAGACTTTATGGATACAATAAAAGAAATGGAAGAATATTATCAGTCAAAATCCTTTATAGATGATGACTTCAAGAGAGGAAATGAGTTACATAAGGAGATATTAACACAATACGAAGAATACATGGAGTTATCCGAAAAATTCAATGCAGAATTCAGTGAAATAACAGAAGAAAAGAAACAAGAAGATTTGGAACAGCTAAAAGAAGATGATTACATGATAAGATATTATGCCATGAGGGTTATAATAAAAGCTCAGGATATACAGACTTCATTCTATGATGCAGGGGTTTATGGTGAAAATATTTTAGATTTTGATGTAGATGTATATAGGGAGAAATATGATTCATTGACAGAAGATGTTAGTAAATTTATGGAGTATTTAGACGATGAAGAAAGATTTAAAAGAGAAGGTTTCGAGAATAATGCATTTATATCCAGATTTAAAGAAGATGCAATTTCAGTAAAGGCAGCTGCCACAGATATTATGCAAATTTTAGAAACAAAAAATCTAGATTTAGAATCCGATACAAAGGGTCTAGTAACTACAGGAGAAACAATTCCGCCTACAGAATATTATGATGAAAAGGTTTCTCAATTAATTGATTCATATAATAATATGATAAATTAGATATATAGGTAGGTAGATCTATGTTTAAAAAGAATTTTATAATTATAATGTTTATATTAATATGTATTTTTTCAACATCTTGTGGTTATGTAGACAATTTATCTGAAGATATAGATAATCTTAAAGAAGGTTTTAGTGAAAAAGATGAAATAGAGGGAACAGAAGATGAAAAATACGAATCTTATATTGTATTAAACAATTTTATTACTGCAGAGTTAAAGGAATCCTTAGATTATTATTTTGGATGGTTTGGGTTTAGTGAAAATATGAAATTAGATGAAAAGTCTAATCTTTTCAAAGGAGTTTTTATGAATTTTGACAAAGAAGAGATAGAGCTTTCTTTAAAATGTTATTCGAAAAAACCATTTTTAAATGGAGTTGATGATAATGTAAAGAATTTGCATGCCAAGCTGGAAAAAATAATAGACCTATTGGATCAGGTAGATACATACTTTAAATTGAAGGCGTATGTGGATGATGACTTTGCTAAGGGTAAGGAATTGCATAGAGAGATATATCTACAGTATAATGAGTTCAAACCATTGGCTGAGGAATTTGTTAATAATTTCAATGAAGCATTGCATGAAAAGAGGATTAAAGATCTAAAATATTTTAAAGAACAAGATTTCATGATAAGGTATTATGCTTTAAGTTGTATAATAAAAGCTGAAGAATTAAAAGATACATTTTACAAAAGAGGAATCAATAGTGGTAATATGGATGACTTAGACATGGAAGAATTTAACGAGAGATATGGTTCTCTAGTTAAAGATATAAGCAAATTTTTAGAGTACTCTGAGGATGAAGATAGAATAAAGAGAGAGGGACTAGAAGACAATAGCATCGATTTAGATGTTTTAAGAAGTCGTATAATAGATATGAAGGCTGCTACTACAGATATATTAGTAAGGGCCAAGCAAGAAAAAGATATAGATAATGAACAAAAAACATATAAAATTCATGAATCAAGTAATCGTGGAACTCTCAAATATTATGATGAAAAAATTAGGGAGGTAGTTAAATACTATGTTTTGATAAAATAGTATGGATAAAGCCATAGAAGATTTAGTGTTATTTCTATGGCTTTATCTTTTATATTAATCAAAGTAGATAGTATTTACTAAATTTCCAGTAATAGCCCTTTTAAATTCATTATTAGTTTTTATTAGCCAAGATCCATTTTTTTTAACAAGTTTTATATTTATAGTCTTTGTAACCATGGGTATATTGTCACTATTTATTTTTTCAAGCAGTTTATCTCCAATAATCATATCCATATCAGCCATTTTTTCTAGGGTATCTTCCCTACTCTGAATTGAATCTGTAGACATATTATCAGAAGAAATTTCTTCTATTAATTGGCCTATTATTTTTGACAAATTTGGAGCAGTTATTTCTGTATTAATAATTGCAAAATCTTTTTTGACATCAGAATTGATTATTTTGTATTCAATTTTACTAAAGGTCTTTAAAAAGGCTTGACTAGACTTACTATCCTTATCTTCTATGAAATTTTTCTTTATCTGTTCAATTTCGGTAGATGTTTTGTTTTCTACATATTCCATACTCTTTATGATATCACCATTTTTATAAGAGTCTAGAAATGCCTCTACACTATTCTCAGGAGTATTGGATTTGTTTTTTTGTGAACATGCACCCATAGTAAATACTAAAACTAAAATTATTGTTAAAAGCAATAACTTTTTCATAATAAATCCTCCCCATTGAATACTTATATTTCAAATTAAGCATGTTAATTATTTTTCTTAGCAATACTCTTTACTCTAGAATTTTCACTAAAAATAAAGAGCATTATCGATGGAACAATAGCCATATGGTCAATTCTACCTATGTATATAAGATCTGTTATAATATGAATTATAATTGATAGTATAGACATTATAGATACCACTCTAAATATTTTAGGAGATAAATCAATTATATTTTTATTATTCATTCCACTTATCCTCCTTTAATTTCCTATCCGACATTTGATGTAAAACTTTTTTTCTATTAATACTAATTGCAATCTTTTTATTTAATGAAAAGAATAAAAAGAATAAAACAAAAGCAAATAAGCAAGAGAATACAATATTGTATATTAAAAAGTTAAGTCTAGTATTATTTGAGTTCTTTACAAAATAAACTGCTGAAAAGATAAACGAAATTGAAAAAGATTCAATATAACTTCTGATTTTCAGAAGTTTATCACTATACTTTATATCCATTTTTCTTGCAATTAATGCATCAACAATTATTAGTATGCATATAGAAATCCATAGTGAAATCATAAAGATAATATCAATATTGGACAGATGCTTCAATGAAATAGAGGTTATGATTGCTAAAAGTAATATATTTGTTAGTCCTTTTATAAAGGATAACTTTAAATAATTCCATAGCATAATTTAATCCACCTTTTTTCAATTATATTAAATTCAAGAATATATCTACTTATAATGTTCTTTTACTAAACAAAATTGTAAATTATATTGATTATAACATAATAATGTAATTTATAATAATTACATTTTCAGTAGTCTATCTAATGTATATTGGATTACCTTTGACTTACTAATATAAGTAAAAAAACCTCCAATTACACCATATACTGATTATATACGACATTGTATTTGAATACTTAATGTAGTATAATTAACTCATATAAAAACAAGTCTTAAAAGCTATAGTACTTCTAAAAAGTTTGGAGGAAAATAGCGATGAAAACTTTTATTGTAGCACCTAAAATTGTACATGAGAAGGGTGCAATACAGTGTTTAAAAGATATAGATTTAGGGAAAACACTAATAGTTACCGATGAATTTATGGTTAAATTCAATATAGTTAAAAAAATAACAGACATCTTAGATAAAAAATCGACAGAGTATGAAGTTTTTTCTGAAGTAGAACCTAATCCCACAGTAGATTTGGTGATCAATGGATTGCAGCTTATGTTAAACTTTAATCCTGATACTATTGTAGCAGTAGGGGGAGGTTCTGCCATAGATACGGCTAAAGGAATGGTGCTATTTTTTAACAATGTAATGAAGAAAAAAAATATTAGCACTATAAAAGATCCATATTTTATAGCAGTTCCCACAACCAGTGGGACAGGCTCTGAGGTTACATCCTATTCAGTTTTTACAAATGATAATGGCTTAAAAATGGCCTTTAATGAAGATATAATGTTTCCGAATTTAGCAATATTGGACCCTGACTTTACCAGCACAGTACCACCTAAAGTTACAGCAGATACAGGGATAGATACATTGACCCATGCATTGGAGGCCTTTGTTTCTAATATGTCCTGTGATTATACTGATATGTTGGCTGAAGGTGCGATAAAATCGGTTTTTAATTATTTGTTGTCAGCCTATAGAGATGGCGCTGATATATTGGCTAGAGAAAAACTCCATAATGCATCATGTATGGCAGGTATAGCATTCACAAATGCAGCATTGGGAATCAACCACAGTATGGCACATGCACTGGGAGGAAAATTCAAGATATCCCATGGAAGGGCTAATGGTGTATTGTTGCCCTATGTAATAGAATATAATTCAGGCATCAATAATTCTGATGGAGAATTAGAAGAATATTGTGCTAAAAAATATGCATATATAGCCAAGACATTGGGGTTGCCTTGTTCTAGTACAAGGGAAGGGGTTATGTCTTTAATTCAAGGGGTAAAAATATTGAATAAAAAATTAGATATTCCATTAAGTATAAAGGAATTAGGAATTGAAGAAAAAGATTTCAATAGACTTATAAGTGAAATGTCTGAGTTGGCAATGAAAGATATTTGTACCCAAGGTAATCCAAGAATCGTTGACAAAAATAGTATAGAAGATATATTTATTAATGCTTATGGTAATTGATATTAAAGGGGAGTATACTCTCCTTTAATTGTATATATTGCCTACAATTTATAATGGGGGAATACTATATGGCGAAATTGTTTCACCTTTCTGAAGTTATAGATATTGATGTATTACAAAATATTCAAAATCACTTTGCCAATGCTACTGGTTTGGCAGTAGTGGCAGTAGATTATACGGGGGTGCCCGTAACTGAATATAGTAATTTTTCTAATTTTTGTAAATTAATAAGAGAGGACCCCACATGTAAAGGAAGGTGTTTTTACTCTGATGCCCATGGAGGATTAGAGGCAGCAAGATATGGAAAACCCCATATATATGTATGTCATGCAGGATTAGTGGATTTTGCGATCCCCATAGTAGTAAAAGGTCAATATCTAGGTTCCATAATGGCTGGCCAGATAAAGGTGAAAGATAAAATAGATATAGAAGATAAGAGGCTAAAGGATACTACGGATAGATGGAGAAAAAATCCTAAGATTTTATCGGCATATGAAGAAGTTCCATTGATTCCTTATGAGAATGTTAATGCAGCAGCCAATATGATGTATATTGTTGCTAATCATATAGTGGAAAAGGGATTAGCTAGTATCTATCAGGATGAATTGAATAAAAAGAATATGGAATTACTCAAACAAACTAAAATCAGATCTGAATTGGAAAAGGCATTAAAAAATGCTGAACTTAAAGCCTTACAATCCCAATTGAATCCCCATTTTTTATTCAATGTATTAAATACCATAGGCAGATTAGCATTGGTAGAAGGTGCAGTAAAAACAGAGGAAACAGTATATTCTTTTTCTGAGATGCTGAGATATACCCTTAAAAAGTCTACAAAGATGGTTACTTTAGAAGATGCCATTAATTATATTGAAAAATACCTTAGCATACAGCAGGTTAGGTTTCCCGATAGATTGAAGTATAGTATAGATATACCTGATCATGTATTGGATATAAAGATGCCTTTTATGACATTGCAGCCTTTTGTAGAAAACGCTGTCAATCATGGCATAGAGCCTAAAAAAGAAGGAGGATCTGTTAATATCAAGGGACAGATTGTTGGAGAAGATTTAGTTATTGAAATCGAAGACAATGGAGTAGGCATGTCTGAAAATGAGATTAAAATGATTTTGGGTCAAGAAACAGAACATGATATTAGAACTAATTCCACAGGTATCGGCATAAAAAATGTAAATAATATGTTAATAAACTGTTTTGGAGATGAATATGGGATAGATATAGTGAGTAAGAAAGATAAGGGAACTACTGTTAAAATTAAAATACCACGAATAAATAATTCAAGGAGAGTTTTAAATGTGTAAAGTATTATTGGTGGATGATGAACATTTAGAAAGAGAAGCTTTAAATATGATTCTAGATAGAAATGTTGATTATGTGGACATAATAGGACAGGCTAGTTCTGGAGAAGAGGCAGTAGAATTAACTGAAAGATTGGATCCTGATATTATATTTATGGATATAAAAATGCCTGGTATGGACGGGTTAGAAGCAGCAAGGATAATAAAAGAGAAATATCCTGACAAAAAGATTATTATATTGACAGCATACGATGACTTTAGTTTGGCCCAGAAGGCTATAAGGATAGATGTGGACGATTATGTACTAAAGCCTATAAGAGGTAAAAAAATAATTGAATTATTGCAAAAATACTATATAGATATTGAAAATCAGTCAAATGTTGACAAAAAAAATACTGTATATATGGATGATATTTATAGTAAAGAACTTTTTAAAGCTATAAAATATATACAGAATAATTTTCAAGGGAGCATGACATTGAATGATGTTGCAAATCATGTTAATTTAAGTACATCATATTTAAGTAAATTATTTAAGAAAGAATTGGGAATGAATTTTACAGTTTTCTTGACAGATTGTAGGATGGAAAGGGCAAAACAGCTGTTGGAAGATACAGATGACCCCATAATAAATATTTCAATGGAACTGGGATATAATGAGTCCAATTACTTTAGTAAGGTATTTAGAAAAAAATATGGAGAAACTCCTTCAAAATATAGGGACAGAAAGAAGGAAGAAAGAATAAAAAAGCTTGAAAGTAATCCCCTGAGGCGAGGAACAGTTAAAATGAATGGAAAATGGTGTATATAGAAATAACAGTTAATGATAAAAAAGTATCCAAAGAGGACAAAAAAGTATCATGCAATATTGCATGATACTTTTTTGTCCTCTTTATTTTACTCAAATATAGTATTTTTTTATCTTATCAACATAAAAGAGTACAACGACATATAACGACTAAAATATTATCATTAAATATAAGGACTAGCTTTTAAGACTTGTTTAATTCAATGTTGAAGGAGGTTAAATCATGGGCAATGAAGCCTTAGGAATGATTGAGACAAAGGGATTAGTAGGTTCAATTGAAGCGGCAGATGCTATGGTTAAAGCTGCAAATGTAAAGCTTATAGGTTATGAAAAAATAGGTTCTGGATTAGTAACTGTAATGGTTAGAGGAGATGTAGGTGCTGTTAAGGCAGCAACAGATGCTGGGGCTGCATCGGCAGAGAGGGTTGGAGAACTAGTTTCGGTACATGTAATACCAAGACCCCATAAAGATGTGGAAAACATTTTACCTAGATAATAGATAATAATGTGGAGGTGCAAAAATGCAAGAAGAATTAATGGGAAAAATAATGGAAGAAGTAATGAAGAAATTAGATACAAATGATAACGGTACAAAGGTGGAAGCGGAATCAAAACCATCTCAAAAATATTGTGGTTTGACTGAATTTGTGGGAACGGCTATAGGAGATACTATAGGTCTAGTAATAGCAAATGTGGACTATAATTTACATGAATTTATGAAATTAGACAAGAAATTCAGGTCTATAGGTATAGTAGGTGGTCGTACTGGAGCAGGACCACAAATAATGGCAGCAGATGAGGCTGTAAAAGCTACAAATACAGAGATAATTACTATAGAGCTACCTAGAGATACAAAGGGTGGAGCAGGACATGGTTCATTAATTATATTTGGTGCTGAAGATGTATCTGATGCCAGAAGGGCAGTAGAGGTGACATTAAAGGAATTAGATAGAACATTTGGAGATGTCTATGGAAATGAAGCTGGACATCTAGAATTCCAATATACAGCTAGGGCAAGTTACGCTTGTGAAAAGGCATTTGGAGCACCTGTTGGAAAGTCTTTTGGATTAATAGTGGGAGCGCCAGCAGCTATAGGAGTATTGATTGCTGATGTTGCAGTTAAAGCTGCAAATGTAGATATAATTGCATACTCTTCCCCAGCTGAAGGTACTAGTTTCTCCAATGAGGTGATATTGGCAGTAAGTGGGGACTCAGGAGCAGTTAGACAATCTGTTATTGCAGCAAGAGAAGTAGGGCTGAAACTATTGGCTACTTTAGGAGAAGAGCCTAAGACAGATACTACACCATATATTTAATAAGCAAAAAGCAACCTGGTAATATGTCAAGGAGAATTTTTAAAAGAAAATAAAAGAAGTGATTAAAAAAGGGTAACTTTAATAGAACCTAGGTTTTTCAGCAAAAAAACAGGTTTGATTTAAGAGCATATTTTATTGAATCTCCCCAACTTTATCATTGGAGTAGATTTGATTCTTAGTCAGCAAGCTAAAAATCAGGCGTACTAATTTACGAGATGTTAACGCGAGTGCTCTTCTATGTTGATGGGTTTTAACTTCACTAAATTTTTTGTAGTAATACTCTTTGTACTCTGGAACAAGATTTTTTACACTGTTTGCTGATTCAATTAAGTAATATCTAAGATATTTGTTACC
>NZ_JHVL01000074.1 GCF_000620125.1 Clostridiisalibacter paucivorans DSM 22131
AAAGAATTATCCTTCGCTAATTATTCTATAAGTATATTTTAGCCTTAGGATATCTCTTTGTAAAAGTGTAATAAGAAATAAAATAAATTAATATGCTTAGAACACTTTTAAGAGTGGTTCTAAACATATTATACGAGGAGGTAACTTAATGAATAATAAAAGACATTTAATTTCACCTATGGATTTTTCTAAAGGAGAAATAGATGATTTACTGGAATTAGGAGAAAAGATAGCTAAAGACCCAAAGGAATATGCTAATGTATGTAGTGGTAAAATATTGGGTAGCCTATTCTTCGAACCTTCAACTAGAACAAGACTTAGTTTTGAAGCAGCTATGAATAGATTAGGTGGTAATGTAATAGGATTTTCTGAGGTGGCTTCATCTTCTGTGACTAAAGGAGAATCCACACAGGACACAATAAGAACCATATCGGGATATACTGACATAATAGCAATGAGACATCCTATAGAAGGAGCGCCAAAGGCTGCAAGTTTTACATCTTATGTACCTGTTATTAATGCGGGTGATGGAAGTCACCTTCATCCAACCCAAACATTGACAGATTTACTCACGATAAAAGCGTTGAAAGGACATATATCAAATTTTAAGATTGGACTTTGTGGTGATTTAAAGTTCGGAAGAACAGTCCATTCCCTCGTCAAGGCGTTATCTCTATATGAAAATATACAATTCGTATTTATTTCCCCAACGGAACTTCAAATGCCTCAATATATAAAATCTCATGTAAAAAATAAATATTGTGAAGTAAGGAATATAGAGGATTGTATAGAGGATTTAGATATACTCTATATGACTAGAGTTCAAAAAGAGAGATTTTGTTCTGAACAAGAATACTTGAGATTAAAGGATAGTTATATTCTTGATAGATATAAATTAAGTAAAGCGAAAAAAGATATGTTGATATTACATCCATTGCCAAGGTTAAATGAAATAAATGTAGACGTAGATGAAGATTCTAGGGCAGTATATTTTCAACAGACCAAGTATGGAATGTATATAAGGATGGCATTGATAATGAAACTATTGGGACTTAGTGAAAAGTCTCTTAATCCGATAAAAATACCAGAAGAAAGAATTAGGCTTTATGATTGTAAATGTGGAAATTCTAAGTGTATTACAAATACAGAAAATGTTGAGCCATTATTTTATCATATAGACAAAGATACCTATGGATGTTTATATTGTGATAATAAAGTGAAAGGCAGGGAAATACATCATGATATTGCTAATTAAGAATGTTCATATAGTGGATGGGGAACAGAGTATATATGGCAATATATGTATAAAAGATGGCATTGTGCATAAGGTGATAAAGCACGCAGATATTATTAATTATGAAGATATAGATATAGTAATAGATGGAATGGGAAAAACATTGATGCCATCTTTTATAGATATGCATACTCATTTGAGAGAACCAGGGTATGAATATAAAGAAACCATGTTTACAGGGCAGAAGGCAGCACTAAGTGGGGGATATACCATATTATGTCCAATGGCCAATACCAATCCCCCTTGTGACAATGAAGTAGTAATGAAATATATAAAAGAAAAAGCAAATGAACAGAGTTTATGTGATATATATCAAATATCAGCTGTAACAAAGGGTTTACAAGGGAAAGAACTTATAGATTTTGAGACAATGAAGGAAGCAACTCAATTATTTTCAGATGATGGGTATTCGATAATGAATCAAGAAATTATGGAGAGGGCATTAATGGCCTCTAGAGAGTTTGATATAAAGATATTGACCCATTGTCAGCCTGAATCACAGTTGATTAAAAGGGACTTAAAGATACTGGAAGATTTTGGCGGAAATCTACACATATGTCATGTAAGTGAAAAGGAAAGTATAGGAGAAATAGTGAGGGCCAAAAATAGAGGAAGTAAATTTACCTGTGAAGTAACTCCACATCATATATTTTCTCATGATCTAGATTATAGGGTAAATCCACCTATTGGAGACAAGGAAGACAATAGAGCGATAATGAATGCAATAAAAAAAGGATATATAGATATTATAGCAACAGACCATGCCCCTCATAGTAAAGAGGATAAGAAAAAAGGGAGCCCAGGTATATCTAATATAGAGGTTGCATTTGCTATGGTCAATAAGAAATTCAAAGAATGGGATATAGAATTGACTGTGTTAAGTAGAATGATGAGTAAAATTCCAGGCGAAATACTGGGCTTAAATAGTGGTTTGATAAAGGAAGGGTATGAGGCCAATCTGGTCTTAATAGATGATAATCACCAATACAAGATAGATAAAGATACATTTATATCTAAAGGCAAGAATACACCCTTTAATGATATGTATGTACAAGGCAAGATATTGTTTACTATGAAAAGAGGAAAAATATTATATAAAGGAGAGGAATTTTGTGGATAGAGATATTTTCAACCTGTTAAAAGAAGGAGAAGCAGTATTAGAAGGGCATTTTAAATTGTCATCGGGAAATCATAGCAATATGTATATACAATGTGCTAAGGCATTACAAAATCCTAAAAGAGCTGAAAAATTGATGAGATATATAAAAGAACAGATTAAAGATTTAGATATAGATTTAATAGTGGGACCAGCAATGGGAGGAATAATTGCTGCATATGAACTGGCAAGACAAATGGATAAAGATGCCATATTTACTGAAAGAAAAGATGGAATTATGCAGTTGAGAAGAGGATTTTCAGTGAAAAAAGGGCAAAAGATACTTATATGTGAAGATGTAATTACTACAGGAAAGTCTTCTTATGAAGTTAAAAGGTTATTAGAAAGCATGGGGGCAGAAGTGGTTGGTTTGGCATGTATAGTAGATAGGAGAGCCTCAGATTGCAAATTTGATTTAGATATATATAGTGCAATAAAATTAGAAATAGAAATATATGAACCAGGTGATTGTAAATTATGTGATAAAGGATTAGAGTTAGAAAGCCCAGGAAGCAGATTTATAAAGTAATGTTTCAGCTACTTTAATTTGATTCTGAGAGGTCAAAAAGGAGTGATTTGTATTGAAGGCTAAATTGATATTAGAAAATGGAATGATATTTGAAGGAAATGCATTTGGATATTTAAAGGAATCTGTGGGAGAAGTGGTATTTAATACAGGTATGACAGGATATCAGGAAATACTTACAGATCCATCATATTATGGACAAATAGTGACATTGACTTACCCTCTCATAGGAAATTATGGAATAAATTTAGATGATATGGAGTCCAATAGCCCCAAGGTAAATGCAATTGTAGTTAGAGAATATGCAAAGCACCCTAATAATTTTCGATGTGAAATGGATTTAGAAGGTTATTTAAAATCCAATAGTATAATAGGACTTTATGATATAGATACTAGAGCTCTCACTAGGACAATAAGAGACCAGGGTACTATGAAGGGAATAATAGCCCTTAGAGATTTAACTGAAAGTCAAATAAAAAATAAATTTGATAATTTTTCTAATAAAAGAGCTGTGGACAGTGTTACAACTAAAGAAGTGTATCAGTTGAATAAATTAGGAAAGAATAGACATGTAGCAATAATAGATTTTGGTATAAAGGAAAGTATAATAAAAGGATTCTTAGATAGAGATTGTAAAGTAACTGTGTTTTCTGCAAAAACAACAAGTGATGAAATATTGTCATATAATCCCGATTTAATATTTTTATCTAATGGGCCTGGAGACCCAAAGGACTTAGAATGTATACCAGAAGTTATAAGGATATTGTCTGAATATAAACCAATAGCAGGTATATGTTTAGGACATCAGCTAATGGCATTATCCTTTGGGGCCAATACTGTAAAACTTAAATTTGGTCATAGGGGATGTAATCACCCTGTAAAAGATATATCTACAGAAAAGATATATATAACATCTCAAAATCATGGATATGTGGTAGAAAAAGTACCAGAAGATTTTCATATAACCCATATAAGTTTAAATGATAATACTATAGAGGGCATGGCACATAATACTAAAAATATATTCACTATTCAATTTCACCCTGAGGCTTCCCCAGGACCAGTGGAATGTAATAAGTTATTTGATAAGTTTATAGAACTTGCATCAGAGGGGAGGAATTAGTTATGGCTAAGGATAAAGATATTAAAAAGGTATTAGTAATTGGCTCAGGGCCCATAGTAATAGGGCAAGGGGCAGAGTTTGACTATTCAGGAACACAAGCTGTAAGGGCGTTAAAGGAAGAAGGTATAGAGGTAGTTTTAGTCAACAGTAATCCAGCTACTATAATGACAGATAAGATTATTGCAGACAAGGTATATATCGAGCCTCTGACTGTAGCATTTATAGAAAAGATAATATTAAAGGAAAGACCTGATGCATTATTAGCTACTATGGGAGGGCAGACAAGTCTAAACATGGCGGTTAAGCTATATGATGCAGATGTATTGGATAGATATGGAGTAAAAGTAATAGGTACATCTATAGAGTCAATAAAAAAAGGAGAAGATAGGGAACTTTTTAGACAGCTAATGAAAGATATAGGAGAACCTATAATAGATAGTAAAACCATATCTACATTGGAAGAAGGGGTAGAATTTTCTAAGAAAATAGGATTTCCTATAATCGTAAGGCCTGCCTATACATTGGGAGGAGAAGGTGGAGGTATAGCTGAGGACTTAGAGGAACTGAAGGAAATATTACAGCTGGGATTGTCCTTAAGTCCTGTATCTCAAGTACTTCTTGAAAAGTCTATAAAAGGCTATAAAGAGGTAGAATATGAGGTAATGAGAGATGGAAAGGGTAATTGTATATCGGTATGTAATATGGAAAACATAGATCCAGTGGGTATTCATACGGGAGATAGTATAGTAGTAGCTCCTAGTCAAACATTGTCGGATAAAGAGTACCAAATGCTTAGGAGTGCTGCATTTAATATAGTAGATGCAATAGATTTAAAGGGAGGATGTAATGTACAATTTGCATTGAACCCTGAAAGTATGGAGTATGCAGTAATAGAAATCAATCCTAGGGTTAGTCGCTCCTCAGCCTTGGCATCAAAGGCTACAGGATATCCCATAGCAAAGGTAGCTGCTAAGATTTCATTGGGATATACTTTAGATGAAATTATAAACCCCGTTACAGAGAAGACATATGCTTGTTTCGAGCCAAGTCTAGATTATGTAGTAGTAAAGATTCCAAAATGGCCCTTTGATAAATTTAAGAATATATATAAGCATTTGGGGACAAAGATGATGGCTACAGGAGAAGTTATGGCTATAGGTGCCAATTTTGAACAAGCATTTTTAAAGGCCATAAGGTCTTTAGAGATAGGACAATATTCATTAGACTTTAAACAGTCAATGGGAAAAGGCTTGAAGGAATTAAAGGAAAATATAATTACCCCAGATGACGACAGGATATTTTATGTAGCTCAGATGCTCAGAGAAAATTATAGGGTGGAGATGATAAGTAAGATTACAGGGATAGACCTATATTTTCTAAATAAGTTAAAGGGAATTGTACAATGGGAAGAGCAACTGAAAAATATGAGTATAAAAGATTTGAATAAAGATGTGCTATTGACATTAAAAAGATTAGGATTTTCTGATAAAGGGATATCGGAATTATTAGATGTTGATTTGGATACTATATTGAACTTAAGAGAAAATTATAATATAATACCTTCATATAAAATGGTAGATACCTGTGCAGGAGAATTTGAGGCTGTATCACCTTATTATTATTCTACTTATGAACAGTATGATGAGGTAATTCCTTCTGAAAACAAAAAGGTATTGATAGTAGGGTCTGGTCCCATAAGGATAGGTCAAGGTATAGAGTTCGACTATTGCAGTGTTCAAAGTGTAATGGCTATGAAGGAAATGGGTATTGAAACTATAGTAGTAAATAACAATCCCGAGACAGTTAGTACAGATTTTGATATATCTGATAGATTATATTTTGAACCTCTTACCGAGGAAGACGTATATAATGTAATATTAAAAGAAAGGCCCGATGGAGTAATACTTCAGTTTGGAGGACAAACAGCTATAAAATTAGTTAAATTTCTAGATAAAAAAGGCATAAAAATATTAGGAACCCAGAAAAAGGGAATAGATCAAGCAGAAGATAGGGAAAAATTTGATAATGTGTTGGAAAAACTTAATATTGTAAGGCCTAAAGGAAAGGGCATATTTACTAAAGAACAGGGACTGAAATTTGCAAATAAGATAGGTTATCCTCTATTGGTTAGACCTTCATATGTATTGGGAGGTAGCAGAATGGAGATAATAGACGAGGAAGCAGGACTTATTAGATATTTAGATGAGAATATAGTACAGAAATTGGATAATCCCATATTGATAGATAAGTATATAAAAGGCATAGAATTAGAAGTAGATGCCATATATGATGGGAAAGATGTATTGATACCAGGTATAATGAGGCATTTAGAAAGGGCAGGAGTTCATTCGGGAGACAGTATGACCATGTATCCTGCTTATGGAGTATCTGAGGATATAAAAAGAAAAATATTGATGTATACTGAAAATCTAGCTAAAGAGTTAGAAGTTATAGGGGTAATAAATATACAGTTTATAGCAGATAATGATATATTGTATGTAATCGAAGTAAATCCTAGATCTAGTAGGACTATACCGTATATAAGCAAGGTTACCGGAGTAAATATAGTAAAGGTTGCAACTATGGTTACATTAGGGAAAAAATTAAAGTCTATGGGGTATGATACAGGTATATATAGAGAAGCTGACTATATTAGTGTGAAGGGCCCAGTGTTTTCGACCAGAAAGTTACCAGGGTTGGAGGTAAGCTTAGGACCAGAGATGCGGTCTACAGGAGAGGTATTAGGGATAGGAAAAAATATAGAAGAAGCATTGTATAAGACATTTATAGCGGCAGGATTTAATTTACAATTTAAAAACAAGGCTATAATAGCTACCATAGGAGATAGACACAAATTAGAATTTGTTAATATGGCAAAAAAGATAAGTGAATTAGGATTTAAGATATACAGTACCGTAGGCACATATAAAATTTTAAAGAAAAATAATATAGATGCAGAAGTTATAGGTAAAATAGATGATAAAGGAAAAAATATCTTAGATATTATAAAAAATAAAGAGATAGATTTTGTAGTAAATACTCCTACTAAGGGGAATCAAAGCAAAAGAGACGGGTTTAAGATAAGGAGAAAGGCTTTGGAAAACTCTATAGATGTGTTTACATCACTGGATACAGTTAATGCTCTATTGAATATAGTTGAAGATAAAGAGGAAGAAATGAAAGTATATAGTCTGCAAGAAATGTAAAAAAAATAAACATGTAAAAAGTATATACTGCGGGTAAACTATGGCATATCATGAAGTTAATGACTTAACAATCAAATATGTAAAATATATATACACTTTTCATAAAAAAATAAATATATAACAGGAAAAAACTCAAAAAGACATGGTTTATAAAAATCATGTCTTTTTTTATTTTTTGTTTTTTAAAGGTGTTTAGCATTGAAAAATGCATATTTAAAGAGAGTAAATTTATATATAAAGTTAACGAAAAATAGTGTTTTTTATATATTTGGTATAGTTTTTGCTTTATATATGGGTGTGAGAGAAAGTGAAAACCTTTGCTAAAACCAAAAAGGAGGAGAAATCAATATGAAAGTATGTGTATTAGGAGCAGGAACCATGGGTTCAGGTATAGCTCAAACATTTGCACAATCAGGACATGAAGTAGTTATAAGAGATTTGAAGCAAGAATTTTTAGATAAGGGTGTTGCTACTATAACTAAGAACTTAGATAGAGCAGTATCAAAAGGAAAGCTTACAGAAGAAGCTAGAAATGATATAAGAGCAAGAATAACAATAACAACAGAATTAAAAGATATAAAAGATGTAGATTTAGTTGTGGAAGCAGCAGTAGAAAATATGGATATTAAAAAGAAGATATTTGCAGAATTAGATGAAGTATGTAAAGCAGAAACTATATTGGCATCAAATACATCTTCATTATCAATAACAGAAATAGGAAGTGCTACTAAAAGACCAGATAAGGTAATAGGAATGCATTTCTTTAATCCAGTACCAGTTATGAAATTAGTAGAAGTAATAAAGGGTATAGCAACATCAGATGAAACAAAGAATACCATAGTAGAATTATCAAAGGATTTAGGAAAGAGTCCAGTAGAAGTAGAAGAGGCTCCAGGATTTGTAGTTAATAGAATACTTATACCAATGATAAATGAAGCAGTGGGTATATTGGCAGATGGAGTAGCTACAGCAGAAGATATAGA
>NZ_JHVL01000075.1 GCF_000620125.1 Clostridiisalibacter paucivorans DSM 22131
ACAGTGTAAAAAATCTTGTTCCAGACTACAAAGAGTATTACTACAAAAAATTTAGTGAAGTTAAGACCCATCAACACAAAAGAGCACTCGCGCTAACATCTCGTAAATTAGTACGCCTGATTTTTAGCTTGCTGACTAAAAATCAAATCTACTCCAATGATAAAGTTGGGGAGATTCAATAAAATATGCTCTTAAATTAAACCTGTTTTTTTTGCTAAAAAACCTAGGTTCTATTAAAGTTGCCCTTTTTTAATCACTTCTTTTATTTTCTTTTAAAAATTCTCCTTGACATATTACCAGGTTGCTTTATTATAGTTCTTAGTACAGCCAACTTTTCTCAAAGTATTTCTTCCTAAATAGTTCCACGTTTATAAACATCCATATAATTTGCCCAGCTCTCGCATTATCTTTACTTTCTTCTATTAATTCTTCTATCTTATCTTTTTTAAGCCAGTATGCACCTTTAAGAATATCTTTGGCCTGTTTCTCTAAAGAGTGTATCCATTCGTTAAGTGGAACAGGAAAGCCAACTTTTTTTCTTTCAATGATTTCATCTTGTAAATAATCATATCCGATTTTTCTCAATAGATATTTAGGTATATCATTTACTTCACTGTATTCATTAGATGTAAGCCTTTTAGATTGTTCCTTTAAATCATTACTTTTCCAACACAATTTTAAATCATAAGGTATATTCTTATACGAAAACTCTACCAACTCATGGTCAAGGAAAGGAACCCTTGCTTCTACACTTGCTAGCATTGTGGTGATATCAACTCTATTTAGAAGCCCTTTAACATGATATTTATGAAAGAACTTAAATACGTTCTCTTCATTAGTTCTCTGATTAAATTCAGTTTTAACTTTTTCATCAAATTCACTTCTAAGCTTTGTATTGATACTTAAATAGTTATCTCGAAGACTTCTAGGTACATACTCATATAGTTCTATAAAATACTCATAAAAAGATTTAGTTTTATCAATGTGATTTTCATAGTCAAACGGAGATCTATAAATTCTTCCGTACCCACCCATCAACTCATCAGCACCTTCGCCTGATAGTACTACAGTTATTTTCTCTTTAAGGACTTTTGACATCAGCGCAAGAGGAATTTCATTAGGCACTCCTAATGGCGCATCCTTATAGCCAATAACTTCATTCATAGTATCAAAATAATCATTTGTGTCAATTATTATTTCGTGATGAATGGTATTATATTTTTCAGCTACTATGCGTGCGTACTCGAACTCATTTAGTTCTGGAAATCCGATAGTATAAGTATTAACTCTAGAATTTAAATTAAGGCTTGTTATAGCTGAGATTAAGCTTGAGTCTACTCCCCCACTTAAATATGTTCCTAATGGAACGTCTGCCATCAATCTTCTTTTTATTGCAGTAGTAACTTGAGTATCGAATTGCTTAGACAGTTCAGACTCATTATAGTTTTGATCGTTATTGAACTCATTTGGCAAATCCCAGAATTTCTCGATTTTTATATTCAAGTCATTATCTATCGACATAAACGAGCCTGATTCTAATTGTAAAATATTATTAAAAAATGTGTAGGGTTCCCTCACATATCGATAACCAAGATATTCATCTATTGCGAATTCGTTAAAATCAGCCTCCACTAACCCACTACCTAAAATACCTTTTACCTCAGAAGAAAAAATAAACTTATCAGCATCAAGATAATAAAAAAATGGTTTAATCCCAAGCCGATCTCTTGCCAATAAAAGTTTGTTTTCTACATTATCATATAATGCAATAGCAAACATGCCATTACTATTCTTTAGGAAGTCGCTAAAGCCATTTTGCTCAACATAAGCAAGTATAACCTCAGTATCTGATGTTGTTTTAAAGTTATAATTGAGATCTTTTTTTAACTCGAGATGATTATATATCTCTCCGTTAAAAACAATAGTCCATCTCCCTGAATTTGAAGTCATTGGTTGATTGGATCTTGAACTTGTATCAACGATTGATAATCTTCTATGACCAAAGGCCACTTTATTGGTAAAGATTCTATGACTCTTATCATCTGGTCCACGGTGGGCAATTAAATCATTCATTCTGTCAATTCGTTTTTCGATGTCTGGTATATTTCTAGTACTAAACATTCCATTTATTCCGCACATGTTTTATCATCCTTTACTTCTAGATTTGCCAACTTAAATTGGATTGTCAACCCTTTTTAAGACACTTTTTTGTCGGACATTAATATTTTATATTCTACAGGGGTAAGGTAGTTTAATGAACCATGAATCCTGTGGTTATTGTACTAGTTTACATAATCAAACAGTAAATATTCAAACTCCTCAAAGCTTCCAAATATTTTATTTAAAGCAAACTCCGTTTTAACAACCTTAAAGGTAGCTTCTGCTACTGCATTGTCATAAGGACAGCCTTTTTTACTTAAGGACCGGTTTATATTAAATATAGCTAATAAGCCATCTATAACCTTATTTTTAAATTCATTACCCCTATCAGTATGTAATATTTCAATATCTTCTAGAGGCTTCTCAATCTTTGTAAAGGCTTTATACACTAGGTTTGCATCCTTGTTCTTACCAGCAGCATATCCAATAATTTCTCTATTATACAGGTCTAATAATATGCATATATAATTCCACTTACCATTAACATTTACATAGGTTAAATCACTTACCACAATTTCCAGAGGTTTCTTTCTATCAAACGCTCTGTTAACGATATTGCTAGTATTTTCTTCATTGCACTTCGATTTATAAACCTTATATTGCTTGACTGTATAATTAGATACTAAACCGTATTTTCTCATAGTATGGGCAATCTTTCTCCTAGAAACTTGATATCCCTTTTTATCTAATTCTTTTTTTATTTTTCTAATACCATAATTATTTCTACTACTCTTAAATATAGCTATTATTTCATTTTCTAGTTTGCTATCACAGGATTTCTCTTTAGGAGTATAGTAAACAAGACTTCTATTTATTTTTAAAACTTCACACATGGCGGTGATACTGTACTTATGTTTATTAGCCTTGATGATAGCTATTTTCGTCCCATTATCAGCGCCGCCTGCTTTAAAATATCATTCTCCATTTTTAGTCTTTGAGTTTCTTTTCTAAGCTTAATTAATTCATTTTCTTCTTCTGTTCTATTGTTTTTAGCTTTAAAAGAACCTGATGCGGAATAGTCTTTAACCCACTTATTTACAGTGGACCTAGCTATATTATATTCTTTCACTACTTCCGTTGGACTTTTCCCGTTATTTATCACTTCAACTATCTGCTTTTTAAATTCTTCTGTGTATCTTTTAGACCTATTAGACATGATTAACCTCCAAATTAATTTCATTTATTCTATCATGTCCGAGTTTTTACTGTCTAACTAAGTGTAACCTATCCAAATTTTAATCTCTACTAAATAAATCTCTCGTGTAAACCTTGTCCACCACATCTCTAATCTCATCTGACAGTCTGTTTGCCACGATAACATCTGAGATCTTTTTGAATTCATCAAAGTCTTTAATAACTCTTGAGTGATAGAACTCATCTTCATGAAGTGCTGGCTCAAATACCACGACCTCAATACCTTTAGCTTTGATACGCTTCATAACTCCTTGAATAGCAGACTGACGAAAGTTGTCAGAATCCATCTTCATAGTAAGTCTATAAATACCAACAATCTTTGGTTGTCTCTTGATGATCATATCAGCGATATGGTCTTTTCTTGTTCTGTTAGCATCAACTATGGCAGACATGATGTTCTGCGGCACATCCTGGTAATTTGCTAAAAGTTGTTTAGTATCTTTAGGCAAGCAGTAACCACCATAGCCGAATGAAGGGTTATTATAATGATTTCCAATACGTGGATCTAGCCCAACTCCCTCAATAATTTGTTGTGTATTAAGTCCTCTCACTTCAGCATAGGAATCTAATTCGTTAAAATAAGCTACTCTCATAGCAAGATACGTATTTGCAAAAAGCTTAATTGCTTCTGCCTCTGTTGACCCTGTAAATAACATATCAATATCTTCTTTGATAGCACCTTCAGCTAAAAGATTACCAAACACTTTAGCTCTTTCAGATTCTTCTCCAATCACAATCCTTGATGGATAAAGATTGTCATACAAAGCTTTACCCTCTCTTAAGAATTCTGGTGAAAAAATAATATTTTCAGTATCAAACATTTCTCTTACTTTTTCTGTATATCCAACCGGTACCGTTGATTTAATAATCATTATAGCATCAGGATTAATGGCAAGTACATTAGCAATAACCGCTTCTACGGTTCTTGTGTTAAAATAGTTCTTCTCTGGATCATAGTTTGTTGGTGTAGATATAATGACATATTCGGCATCCTTAAAAGCAACAAAATTATCTGTTGTGGCTTTTAGATTTAACTCTTTATTAGCAAGATAGTCTTCAATCTCTGAATCGATGATTGGTGACTTCTTGTTGTTTATCATGTCTACTTTATCCTTGATAATATCCAAAGCTGTAACTTCATTATGCTGAGCCAACAGGATTGCATTTGATAATCCTACATAACCTGTTCCCGCGATAGTAATTTTCATTTACTGACTACCTCCTTGTTTTATGTAAGGTTTTTTTTAAAAAACCTCTGAGTTTCATTTTATAGTTTCAGTATTTCGTATATGCCTATAGCTATCATTATCATTTAGCTCATTTCTGGTCAAGAAATCTACTTCTCAACTTTATAATACTCTTGATACCATTCAACAAACTTCTTAAGTCCATCTTCAATACTTGTACTTGGTTTGAAGTTAATATCTCTCTCAAGATCTGATACATCAGCATAGGTTCTAAGAACATCTCCGGGCTGCATATCCATGTACACTTTTTCAGCTTCTTTGCCAAGAGCAGATTCTAAAGCATTAATGAATCTCATGAGCTGAACTGGATTGTTGTTCCCAATGTTGTAAATCTTATAAGGCGCAAAACTTGTGCTTAAATCGTCCTTACTTTCATCCCACTCTTTATTAGCAATAGGAGCTTTATCAATTAGCTTCAAAATGCCTTCTACAATATCATCAATATATGTGAAGTCTCTTTCCATCTTTCCATGATTAAAGACTTTAATTGGCTTTCCAGCTAAGATATCCTTAGTGAATGAGAAGTAAGCCATGTCTGGTCTTCCATAAGGCCCGTAAACTGTGAAAAATCTTAACCCCGTTGTTGGGATACCATAAAGATGACTATAAGTATGAGCCATCAACTCATTAGACTTCTTCGTAGCTGCATAAAGTGACACTGGATGATCCACATTATGATTCGTAGAGAATGGCACTACTTTATTGCCACCATAGACAGAACTTGAAGATGCATAAAGGAGATGCTCCACTGGATAGTTTCTGCAAGCCTCTAAAATATTCATAAAGCCAGTTAAGTTAGAATCCACATAAGCATAGGGATTCTCAATGGAGTACCGCACTCCTGCTTGAGCCGCTAAGTTTATGACGTGAGTTAGCTGGTAAGTTTCGAAGATATTGACTACTGCAGCCTTGTCTTTTAGGTCAACCTTATGAAAATTGAAGTTGTTATACTTGCCTAGGATTTCAACTCTGGACTGTTTTAGACTTGGATCATAATAGTCATTCAAGTTATCAATTCCTACAATTTGATAGTCTTGTTTTAATAGTTTTTTTGAAAGGTGAAAGCCGATAAAGCCGGCTGCACCTGTTATTAGTATTCTCATTTAATATTGCCTCCTCGTAAACTTGGTCAATTATCTTGTGTGCTCAATAATGAAATCCACTACATTTTCAGCACTATGACCTGATTCGCTAATCCCATAAAATTTCTTAATCAGGCGACAGTTCTCTATAACTTTTTCATCATTTAAACTATGTAGTAATTTTAAAAGTTCTTCTTGATTCATTGCTCTAAAAAATGGTGTGTCAACCATCTCATAATAAAAGGCCCTTTCATTACTCAAATAATCATCAATATCTGGCTGAAATAAAATTATTGGTCGGTTTAAGATAGCAAAATCACCCGCTGTTGAAGAATAATCTGTGATAAGAACATCAGATACAATTAACAAATCTGACATATCTTCATAATCTGAAACATTTATAATTCTATTATCTTTTTGAATACCATTTAATCCACTTACTGAGCTGTGGGCTCTTATTAAGCACAGCCAATTCTTATTTGTTAATGTTTCAAGTTCATTGATAACCTCTACCAAGTCAATTCCTTCTACTTTTTGTTTTGTTTTGTTTTTTATTGCAGTATCTCTTAGTGTAGGTGCAAATAACACCACTTTATAGTTTTCAGGAATCTCTAATACTTTTTTTTGCTCATTTATGTTGTTAATTTTAATATTCACAAGCTTATCGTTCCTCGGTAGCCCAGTTTTTAAAATCTCTCCCTTATAATTAAAAGCGGTTTTATATAGTTTACTACCAAAATCAGATCCAGCTATAAACAGATCACATATCTTTTCTTCAATGAAGTTATCGTTCTTGTGTTTTATTGAATCATATAGTACTTTCTTCATTGGTTTGTCTCCATGCCATGTTTGAATATATAATTGCTCATTTGACTTATAGGTATATCTTGATTTTTGAAAATTATCAACCCATATTTTAGCCGTAGCTAATTCCCTAAGTGCCTTCAGAGTATTATTTTTAACGATCTTAACATAAGGAGGCACCACTTTACTCTTAGTTTCAGGTTCATTAAAAAGCCATATAATATCATATTCAAAGTTAGATTCATATAACTTCTCTGATATTTCTCTGCAACTATCAGAATATAATTTTCCTCTAAAACTAATAAATACTACTTTATTTGGATCTATTCCAAAAACCTGATTACAGGTAAACATATAGAATTTCCTAAAAATATTAACTACAGGTCTAAATATCGCTTTTGGTAATTTCATAAAGTATATTCTCAATTCATATGACCTCTCTTTTCCATTTTAAAAAATTCTTGATTTTTTTTACATCATCTAATCTTTTTAGCCTACTTATAAGGTCTCTGTTTTTAAAATACAAATAAACTAAATATATTAGTAAGACAAATATTTTGTAGAATAGATTGACCCAGCTAAATTTATACATAAAAAAACTGTAACTCAAAACTAATCCCATTGACATAAAAAACCAACTAGGAATAATAACCTTTAACATATCTAAAACACTATAACCTATATTATCGTAATGTTTACTGAGTGCGATAACAATTACTACAATGACTAGTTTAGCAATTAAAAATGCAAATGCTGCTCCATACATACCAAATTGCGGAACAAGCATATAACGGTGTTTGTCAAGTAAGTTGTCATAGAACTTTTTTCTTAAGCTTCTCGTTTTTGTATAAATCATCGGTTGGATTAAGGCTTACTATTTCAACCTTATCCCAATTTCTTATACCTTTAGACCATCTATTAGGATTTTTTGATTTAGCATTTTTATAGACTTCTTTTCTATTTGCAAGTATTTCATCATCTAAACCATAATGTCTATCATGTGGAGTTACATACTTTATACCACTATGAAGGGATTCTTTATTATAAAAGTTTACAAATTCAAACACC
>NZ_JHVL01000076.1 GCF_000620125.1 Clostridiisalibacter paucivorans DSM 22131
AGCATCTTTACTAAATATGTAGTAAAGGGTACCTACTCCTAAAAGACCTAAACCAACAACAGACATTCCCATAACAGCACCACCTGAGAATGCCACAGATAAAGCCTTATTCATACCTGATTTTTCTGCCGCATTGGCAGTCCTAACATTGGCCTTAGTAGCCACTCTCATACCAAAAAAACCAGCTAACGCTGAGAACACTGCTCCTACTATAAAGGAGATTGCAGTTCCCCAGTCTATTCCTATTCCCAATACCACAAAGAGAATAGCCACAAATATAACAAGGGTTTTATATTCCCTTGATAAAAAGGCCATTGCACCCTCTTGAATATGGGATGAAATTTCCTTCATCTTATCATTACCCACATCTACTTTGTTAATAGAAATAGCCTTGTAATACGCAAATATTAATGCCAATATTCCTATTATTGGTCCTATTAGTTTCACTTCTTTTATCCTCCTTTGTACACAGTTTTATTTTATTGCTGCTAAAACAAGGGCAGAAATAATAAATATTATTGCTGATACAGTAGTAACTTTACTCAATATACCCTCGTAACTTCTACCTTTATTTTTTCCCCAAATACTTTCTGCACCACCTGCTATACTTCCTGATAATCCTGCACTTTTACCTGATTGAAGCAGTATACTTCCTATTAGTACTAAACTCGTTATCAATATCAAAACTGTAAATACCGTTGTCATCTCTATATTCCACCTCCCATATTAAATTAACATACATATTTTAACACAGTGTATATATAAAATCAATGAGTATTTCAACTAGAGTTTTCCCATTTTTCTAGAGAAGTCAAACATATGTGACACAAACCTCTGAAAAAATTCTCTGATAATGCTGTAATTTTTAAATATTGTTAATAATTCTTTTGTCAAGGAGGAAAGCGATAGCGATCCTTGATTAAAGAATTATTAGCAATATCATCTTAAACAGCATTTTTAGAGAAATATTTATTAACTATTTCATTTGGAGTTCTAAAGTCAAGGATTTTTCTTGCTATATTATTGTATCTCTTACTATACCTTCTAAATGATTTTTCCATTTGTTTATAGCTACTAAACCTTCTTTTACTGTAGAATAATTCATTGTCTATTCTATGACTACGTTCTACTACCCCATTCTGCCATGGTGAATATGGTCGAATACGTTTATGTTTTATATCTAGTTTTTCTAAATATTTTTCAAATCTAGTTTTCTTATTTGTAATGTCTTGATCATTAACAAATTCAATCCCATTATCTGTTTGGACTAATTCAATTTTAAATTCTAATTTATCTTCTAATCGTTTTAAAAAGTTAGATGTACTATATGTACTAAGTTCATTAACTAATTCTAAATATCTTTTTCTTGAATATTCATCAATAGCTGTTATTTGGTAGTATCTACTGTGGTGACTTACAAAACCAATACATTCATTGGGTACATATTTTACATCTATTTGTACTCTTTCTCCTGGATAAGTAGCTGGATTTTTACGATAATTAGATTTAGGGTAATTAGCTCTTTTCTTTACTACATTTAATTTCATTTTTCTTATTTGTCTGCACATAGAATCATAGGTTCTTTTATACCCTGCATCCCTTAATTTCCTATACACCTGTGCATACCCTTCATGCTTATGGTATCTATGTTTATGCTTTATTAAATTTAGCTCTTTTCGAGTATGCTGATTAGGATGAAAATGTGGTCTTGTACTCTTATTTGCTAAAGACCTTACATCTCCATCATATCTTTTTCTCCAACGCCATACTTGCTGGCGACTAGTGTGATATCTTCTAGCTGCTTTAGCATTATTATCATGTTTAATTGCATATTCAACTATTCTTTGACGAAATCTCATCTCTTCTGTTATAATTGTTTCCATAAGGAAAGATCCCTCCGATTTTTGTTTGTTGTGGTAAACAACATTATATCAGAGGACTTTCCTTTTTTATTGTTTTCTTGTCACAAATGTATTATCTCATATCATATTTCAACTAGAGTTTTCCCATTTTTAAAGGAAATTAAAAATTAATCTTTGTGGATAAGATAATTTCTAGTTATATATCTATCCACAAATTTAAATTTTTCCATAAAAATAAGTAAAATCTCTCTTTCTTTTAATATAATAAGTTTACTAAGAATCAAAATATAAATTCGTGTTTCACATGATGTACAATTGTTTTTGGAAAATAATCCCACCATGCTATTGTTAAAAACAAAACCAGTAAAACTAAAAAGTATAAGTTTATTTACATACCTATAACTTTGCCTTCTATATCTGATAAAGAACTTACTCTTATTGTGATAAGAGAATTTGGTGAAATTCCTATGATACTTATTACTAATTTAAATCCTATGTTAAAAAGCTATCTCTTACCATTTTGAAAGTATATTTAAAAAGCTGGAGATTAGTAATCATCAATTAATATTTTATCCATCTCATAAATTAAGTCTAGCCATTTATCTTCATTTACATATTTTTTAATTCCATTATATTTTGTCAATATATCCAAATATTTATTAGTAAAGTTAAGCATTTTATTAAAATAAATTAATTCATCTTCATTTAAAAAATATTTTGTATCTCTATCTTCAAGCTTAAATCTTATATTAGATGTTAAAAAATAAGTAAAGTACTCAGTATATGCATGTCTGTCACTTGTCTCAAAATTATATTTTTCATCTAATTTAATTCTTATGTGTTCTGAAATTTCTTTTAAAAATGACATATTAGAATACACTGTTCTATATCCGTAACCTAAATCATTCCATTGGTCTTTATTGATATATTTGTTTCTTATTACATTATTTAAAATTTCAAAATTTTTTTCTATATCTTTTTTTGACTTTCTAACACTACTATCTATTTCTTTAGTAAAATATCTACTATATTTATAATTTAATTTATACAAGTAATTACACTTATACATACATAATGCCAATATAATTATTATGAATATTAAAACTAGGTTTTTATACTCCCATTTATTAGTCTTATTCATGTATACACTTCCTTTCTAATAATTGTTTTGTTAGCACTTAATACGATATTAGAATATGGCATCTTTTTCATTAGTAATTTTAGTTATTCAATAACCTATAATATATAAATGAAAATTTATCTATTATCTATAAAAAGTAAATATGTTGCAATATATATTGCAACATATTTACTTTTTATTATAATTTAACATCATAGTATAATGAATAAGAATATTTTTTATGGGATGAATGATTTGCACCTGATCCTGATATACTCTGAACATAAAAATCCCATTTTGTTTTTATTTTTTTATTTCCTGTTGAAGAATAGCCATCTGCAGAACCAACACCAGCAACCACTCCAAAGTAATGTCCATCTTTTTCCAAATGGTATTTATATGGATTTAATGTAACAGATACTTGAGTAGCCTTCTTATCTCCATATCCATCATACATATATTTATCATCGTTTGTTTCTTTATCTTCATCATAACTAGATGTGATATTGAAAATAGTCTTAGGTATATTATAGCACCAAGAATACTTAAAATTTAACCCTTTTCCTTTTAAAGTACAATTTTTTATAGTTTCTGTTTTAACTACCATTTCTCCTTCATCAGTAGCTAAATGTAATGTCCCGCCTGGAACAAATAAGCTACAACCATCTTCTTTAGAATATCTTCCGTCATAATATTCAATTTCAGTAAACTTTTCTTTTACCTTCATTTTTATATTAAAATCTATCTCATTGCCATCCTTAGATTTTGGATAAATATAAATAAAATTCATTTTTAGTCTTTCATAAATTTTGTCTCCATAAATTGAATATTCATATGTGTAAGTTTTTTCTTTTGTTTTAGTCTTTGTACCTGATGATTTTGGACTCAACAAAGTAATATCTTTTTCTGATATCTTTGGTTCTAGTAATTCTCCATACCAATATCTATTATATTCAATTTCCTCATTATAATAATTATTAATATCAGTTATGGTAACATAAACCATATAATGTTTATCTTTCTTGTATAATATTAAAAATGCTGTATCATTTTTTAATTTTATATTTAACACATCAAAGTTATTTTCTTCATCTTTAACATCTTTAATTCCATTCTTATCTATTTTAGCTTGAATATTAAAACTATCTTCATTATTAATAATTCCTAATAAACTAATTTTTTTGTTTGTAAAATATTTATTATTAATATCTACATTTATTTCTTTAATATTATCAGCTGATAAAGCATTTTTTGAGATATTAATATTTCTAAATATCCTTGCATTTGATATATCTCTTTCTAATGTTACACCAAAACTAGGTACAGCTAATAAGCTTATTAATATACATGTCAACATTATACTTGTAATTTTTTTCATTTTTTATTCTCCTCGTATAATATGTTTAGAACCCTTTAAAAAGTGTTCTAAGCATATTTTTTAATTTTATTTCTCATTACACTTTTACAAAGAGATATCCTAAGGCTAAAATATACTTATAGAATAATTAGCAAAGGATAATTCTTGTCCTCCTTGCAAAACCATAAGGTTATTGCCAAAAAAGCATGCTTCCTGACTTAGTTGTCATATCCTGCCTACTCAGATGCTGCATCTCTTTGATTAGACCAACAGTAAGGTTAGTTTTCAAAGATGAATGCTAATAGTGCGAGGTTGCAGTTAGCGACTAAGATTAGGATATCTCTTTTACTAATTGTTCTCCATTTTCTAGGAAAGGTGGTGATATCATGAAGAACAATATAATGTCAACTTTATTTGTTGGTATTGATGTTAGTTCTAAGACTAATGTCTTATGTGCTCTTGATTTTCAGGGTAATAAACTTCTTAACCTAAAAGCTTTGAATAACCAGCCAGGTGCTGAATCAATTTTAGGAAGCATTCTAGACTGTTTAAATTCTAATAGTTTAAAATATGCTGTTATTGCCCTAGAATCTACCTCTATTTATAGTACTCACATAGCTAATTATCTATCTTCAAACGAAATACTTTTAGCATACAAGCCTCTTGTATATTGTCTTAATCCTAAGACTATTGCTAATTACAGAAAGTCTTTTGTTGATATGGATAAGACCGACCCTTTGGATGCTTATATTATTGCTGATTTTGCTAGATGCGGTAGAATAACATCTGGCCCCTGGAGGGGAGCTCAGTTTCTTGCACTGCAAAGATTGACTCATCATAGACTGCATTTAGTTGAGTCTATTACTAAAGAAAAAGCTTATATGGTATCTAATATATATTTGAAGTTTAGTTAGTCAGTTAGTTACATTAGATAAGGAAGATAAGCCTTTCTCTAACACTTATGAAGCCACATCAGCTGCTGTTTTAACTGAATTTCTCTCTTTAGATGATATTACTTATTCTTCTATCGAAGATTTAGTAGCTTTCGTAAGAGAGAAAGGGAAAAATCGATTTAGCAATCCATTAGAAACTGCTAAATTACTCAAAAAAGCTGCTAGAGATTCTTACCGTTTAGATAAAGTATTATATGAGCCTTTGAATGTATCAATCGCCTCATTTTTTAATGTTATTAAGGCTTTAGAAAATGAGATCAAAGCTATTGAAAAAAATATTAAAGGTATCAATACTACTGAATATCAGTCTCTTACTTCTATACAAGGTATAGGTCCAGTACTTGCCAGTGGTATTCTAGCTGAAATTGGCACAATGACTTCATTTCGCTCTCATGATGCTTTAGCTAAATATGCAGGTCTTACTTGGCGAGTTAATCAATCTGGTAATTACTCTTCAGATAATACCAGAATGACTAAAACTGGTAACAAGTACCTTAGATACTACTTAATCGAGGCTGCTAGCAGTGTTAAAAACCGCAATGTCGAGTACAAAGAATATTACTACAAAAAATATGGTGAAGTAACTACTCACCAGCACAAAAGAACACTCGCACTTACATCTCGTAAATTAGTACGCCTGATTTTTAGCTTGCTGACTAAAAATCAAATCTACTCCAATGATAAAGTTGGAGAGATTCAATAAAATATTTTCCTATCCTAAACCTGTTTTTTTGTGGAAAACCATAGGTTCTATTAAGGTTACCCTTTTTCAAACATTTCTTTTGTCTTTTTTCAAAATATTATCTTGACATATTACCAGATTGCTTTTATAATTTAAAATTGAATTTCAGAATGTTTTGAAAATGAATTTCTTATATCATATACATATCCCCCCCCTCCTTGTGAGCTTGCACTATAAGTCATTGCATAATGCTACAACTGGCTTAAATACTAAATTTATTGAAATAGCTAAGTTTTCCTCATTTTAGAGTATATATTCACTAACCAGATGTTTATAACCTAAAGTGAAATGAGAGAAGAAACTTATGCCAATTTCAGCTGAATAATTAAATTTTTATGATGTGTCTTCTAATTTTGATAAGTTTTATAATCAAAATCAAGAATATTTTCTTGCTTTATTATATAAATTTGTTAATATTAGTGCTTTTATTCCATTTTCTTTTTGCCAATCTTATTATTCTAAATTTTGTATGAAAAGAAAAAATTTCACTTGAATGAATACTTTCAACTTTTGTACTTAAAAATATCTTATCTATACCTAATATTAATACAATGATTTCTTTATTAAATATTTCTTCTGAAATGCGTAAATTCTATGGTTTCTTGAAAGTTCCTAATGGATCTCAGCTTTGTAGATTTAAGACACAGTATCTTAATGAGTTAAGTGATTTATTTCATAACCTGGTTGATATTACTGATGTTATGGCTAAGAAAATAAATTCTTTATTATCTTCAGTGTTAATTACTGATACGACTGGATTTAGACCTTATGTGACTGAAAATAATCTTAAATTTTATCAAAGTCAACTCCATAAACGGAAAGCTTCCACTAAAAAAACAAAATCCAAACTCTACTTTTGACATTGAAAAATATGCTCAAAGTCAAATGCCTAAATATGCTTCTTCTAGCAGTGAGGCACCTCAACGGTCATTTTGGTCATTTCCAAAAACTGTTATTCCAACTAATGGCTTTAATCTCATTAGAGATGTGAATTTCTATGACTCTGATAATGTTATTTCTACAGCCTTAACACCAGAAGAGATTATGTATTTGTCAACCGAAATTTCCTCTAAATTCTAATCGAATTCTCCTCTAGTTAAGGTAAAAAAATTATTGCTTTTCTAACCAAAGTTTAGTTTCTTTTAATCTATAAGAATTACCATTCATATTTACAATATATGATTTATGTGTAAGTCTATCTATTATTGCAGCTGTCATTACTGGATCTTTAAATATTTCATCCCACCTTTCAAATGATAAATTTGTAGTTATTATTGTAGATTTTCTTCCTGCTCTTAAGGAAAGATAGGTGAATAAGAGCTCAGAGGCTTCTTTATCAAAAGAAATATATCCAAGTTCATCTGCTATTATCAAATCATATTTCTCAAATTTCTT
>NZ_JHVL01000077.1 GCF_000620125.1 Clostridiisalibacter paucivorans DSM 22131
GTTTATACTTTACCTATGAGGAATTGAAACTTGCATATTCTTTGCTATGATACATTCTTAATGCTATGTTTATACTTTACCTATGAAGGATCAAAATAGTTTTTATTACGGGAGTACAAGATAGAGTTTTTTACTTTAAAGTAGAAAGCTCTATTTCTATGCTCAAAATCAACTTTTGATAATTGACAAAAGAAATAAAAGATATTACTATAGAACTATAGAAGTAAAGAGGACAAGAAATAAAGAGGTGTAGAAATAGAGAAGGGAGTTTAAAAAGATGAAAACCATAGCAATAGGTACTTTAAAAGGTGGAGTCGGCAAAACACAAACAGTTTTTAATATAGTAGGCTTTTTAGCTGAAATGGGAAAGAAAGTTTTAGTTTTTGATAATGATCCCCAAGGTAATACGACTAATGATTTTGGATTAGATAAAAGAGAAAGTAGGTTTATTGGAGCAGAAGAAATATATGAGAATGATATTAAGGCAGATGACATTATAATCAAATCTCCTATTGAAGGATTATCAAATTTAGACATTATACCAGGAACTATTTTATTAACTAGAACGGAAATGAGAGTTATTTCATTGGCAGGTAGGGAATTAATTTTAAAAAATTGGTTTAAGAAAAATATGAAAGTTTTAAGTCAATATGATTATGTTATATTTGACACTAACCCTTCTATGTCTGTTATAAATCAAAATGTATTTTTAATTGCTGACAGTATAATTGTCGTTAGTGATATAGGTATGAATAGTTTAGATGGAGCAGAGTATTTTATAGAGCTATGGAGTGAAATAATAGAAAGATTAGATAAAGAAAATAATATTAAGGCCTTTATTATGAATAAGTATAGAAAAGGAGTAAATGTTGATAGAGACTTTTTAGAATACATAAAAGAACACGAAGTGATTAAAGAAATATTGGTTGATACGCCAATACCTTTAAATACTAAATTAAACGAAGCTGAAATAAATAATCTCCCTATTAATATGTATGATAGAACATCAACAGGATATAAAGCATTTAAAAAAGTTATAAATGAATTAATGGAGAAAGGAGTTATTTAGGCATGGGGAATATGTTTAAGAAAAGGGATGAAAAAAGAAAAGGATATGCAGATGAAATATTAAGTGCAGGAAAATCTAAAATTGATGATAGAAAAGAAGATAAGAAATATAGAAGTAAAGAAGTTGAGAGTAATAAAGAAAACAAGTATAGAAATAAAGAATACTATAATTATAGAATACTGCCTATAACAAACTCAAGAAATGGAGATAAGTATAAGGCCAATTTTTCTTTAGATGAAGAAACTATGCAGAGAATAAAGTATATACAAATGATGACAGGAATAACTCAAAGAGAATATTCAAAGATTCCAGAAAAAGCAGTAGAGTTAATGTATGATATATTTTTTTTACTTAAAGACAAAGATGTAAATATTTTCAAAGATTCATTAGAAGATGTAATTAAGAGTTTAAGAGATATAGAAGTATAAAAATAAAGAAGTTTAGAAGTATAGAGAAAGAGAGGTGTATAAAAAATTTTTGAGATTAAGTTTCTCGAAGACTTGTATACCAAGAGTGGAAAGATATTGTTTAACAAAGATGGAAAGTATAAGATTGTTGGTCTAAATGAAGATTTTTATATTGTGAGAGCACATAGTAATAATTATTGGGTTAAAAGGGATAAGTATAAACATAAAGTACAAAAAGTAAAAAGAAGATACTAAATGTTATAAATTCTATAGTAACATAATTTGTTTCAATAGTTGAATAATAATGTTAGTTTTAGTATAATATATATATAAGTTGTGTGGCGATAATTAACTTAAATAAGAAAAAGAGCTGGTGCCTTACCACCAGCTCTTTTTCTTATTTAAATACTTTTACTGCTATAACAATTGCTTTTATAAGTCTAGCTATTGATGTAACTACTGCTGCGAATGATTTTAAAACTTTTGCTATGTCCGCTTTACTACTGTTGTGTGGCAACATTAACTCTCACCTCCTTTAAAGAAGGATAGAATAATTATACCATATATTTAAAACACCTTTACAAGAACATATGTTCTGTATATAATACTGTATAGGAGGTGGAATAATGACAAAAAATACTATAAATATAACAGATAAAGAGACTATAATATATTTAGTGGCCAAAGGATTCAACATTTTGAATTCGTATAGCGATGGAACAAAGAGTATAATGGAATTTGAGAAAACAAAAGAATTTAAAAAAGCAATTTTAGATTATACTAATCAAAGAGGTTCTATCAATATAGCTGATTTTCTTGCAGCAGAAAAAAGAGTGACCAATCTATTCCATATAAATAAAAAAATAGTATAAAGTTTAGTTTCCATTTACATATTCAACTACATCCTTTCAAATTCAGCTTTCATCACTAAAAAAGGAGTGATGAATATGTTGAAAAGTCCAATTTCTTGGATGGGTGGAAAATATAGATTAAGAAAAAAAATTATAAAACTTATACCAAATCACAAATGCTATATTGAAGTATTTGGTGGAGCAGCTTGGGTTTTTTTCGGAAAGAAACCCTCAATTGTGGAAGTATATAATGACATTAATAAAGAATTAGTGAATCTTTTTAGAATAATAAAATATCATCCCAAAGAGTTTATGTTTTGGATTGAAAAAGATATTGTAAGTAGGGAAATTTTTAATGAATATAAAGATATTTCTGGAAAATATCTAACAGATATCCAACGTGCTGTTAGATTTTACTATATAATTAAATATAGCTTTGGAAGCAAATGTGATGCATTTGGATATGGAAAAAAGAAAGGTCCTAGTAATGCTATATTTGATACTTCTTTCGTATCAAAAGTAAGAAAAAGATTGAATAATTGTTATATTGAAAATTTAACTTTTGAAATTCTTTTTGAAAAGTACGATTCTCCAGAAAGTTTTTTCTATTGTGACCCTCCTTATTATCAATTGACTCAATATAAACATAAATTTTCAAAAGAAGATCATCTTAAACTTTTGAAAATACTTAAAAATATCAAAGGAAAATTTTTATTAACCATTAATGATCATGAAGAAATAAAGTCCTGGTATAAAGATTTTCACATAACAAAAGTAGATGTAGGATATTCAATAGCTAAAAAAAGTGAATCGAGAAAAAAATATGGAGAATTAATTATAACTAATTATAATCCAAAACTAATTAATACAAATTACTAAAAATGAGATTATAGTAAACCACCCATAAAATGGGTGGTTATAATTTTTTTGGGCTATATTTTTCTCTGAGTTTATCCTGAATGTTTTTTCTTTCTTCTACATCTTGTCTTAGATATATTCCTTTTTTTATAGAGACTAATTTTCCCTGTCTATTCATATCAGATAGACGTTGTTTACTTATACCGAGATATTTTACAACTTCTGAACTCTCCATAGTCTCTTTTTCAATTAATTTTATTAATTGGTCGCGATTCATTAAAATCAACCTTTCAGTTTTTTTATTCGATTATTGCTATAAATAATCATTAATAAACCTATAGCTATTAGCCAAAAGTTTTTAGTGAAACAAGCTACTATTAAAAATAATGTAGCTATAAATAGTGAAAACTCATTGATTCTTAGTTGAATCAAATCATACACCACCTTTTTAATTTAGTAGAAGTGAGGGAATAAGGTTAGGGTTTTACCCTAACTTTATTCTTTCAACTTTTTTATTATGTCTAGGATTTTATCTACTATCTGGAGTAATATGTAGACAATACCTAGAAGAGCAAGAGTGAATTGTAGATTCACTGTCCCTCACCTCCTACTTATATTATATCAAACCTGCGTAAAAAGTCAATAGATAATCGAATTAAATGTTAAAATAATTTGAATAAATTAATAGACAAATGGTATAATATAAATAGAGTGAATTGTAGAATCTACTTTTAACAAATGGAGAACAGAAAGATTGGTACATGAGTACCAATCTTTCTGTTTTTTTGTTTATACATAGCTCAATAATTCAGACCCATCTTTTGAGAAATATATTGTATAAATAATTTTATCAAACAAAAATTATGTAATTAAATTAAGTTTTTGTAAATAATAACTTATTTGACATGATATGACAATATTTTATTAAAGTTTATGATATAGTCTATTTGAACAAATATAAAAAACTTAAAACTAAGGAGGATTTTATTATGAAGAAGTTACTATCTGTTATTCTTTGCTTAACTATGATGTTTTCATTATCTGCAACTGGGTTTGCAACTTCAGCAACACCGAACTTAAACGAAGTGTCTCAAACATACGGTATTCCTGTTGAAGTGCTTGAAACATTAGACCAACCTATGCTACAATCTCTTATTAATGATATGACAAACTACGATGTTGTTTCATCTGAAAGCAAATACATCAAGATAATCACTAATAATAAAACTGAAACTTCAAGAACAATCGAGGGGAGTTACGAGCAATATATTTCTGAAATTATGTCACCTATTCCATTCATAAGTGATACAGACGAGTCAAGTGGCTGGCTAAGAATCCATACAACTGTAATAGATAAAAACAACACTACTGGTCAGGCATCATGTGCATTTACTTGGTTAACACCACCTAGTCCACGTCAAACAGATGTTATGGGATTAGCATTAACACAAGGAACTTTTGTACACAATAGTGCTAATGGTTTTTACACTCATACATCACCTAACAAAGATCGTACTATAAACTATTCTTCTCGCAGCTTTGACCAAGAGGGTCACTCTATAAGTTGTAAAGTTAAACTTGAACTTTCCGATTATCTTTCAGAGGCAAACGACTTTATGTTCCTCCGCTCTGACTTCTACAAAGAAGGTAATAGCGAAGGTGTAAACGGTGTTTATGGACATAAGAAGTGGGGTCTTTCTATCAATCCTAGCTTTTCACTAAGTAGAGCTGGTGTCTTTAGTATTTCGGGTGGTTTTGAATTTGTTGATTACTATCAACAAGAAAAAGGATATGTTTCAATCTATTGGTAATAAAAAAAGAAACCAGCATATGCTGGTTTCTTTTTTTATTCTTCTGTATCAGATTTTTTATGATGTTTTTTACTCTCTAATTTATCAAGTCTATGTAAAATAGCTCCACCCATTATTGATATTGCTAATATACTACCTATGTCTATATCGTGATTATTTAAAGTTATTCCATTCCCTATAGTTCCTACAAAAAGCGTCCACAAAATAACCTTTATCATACCTTTTCCTCCTTTCATTTATAGTATCATCTATTACTGTCTAATTAAGTATAACCTATCCAGTCGAATTTTGGAAGTTTATACTTTTAAGGAATTATAAGTTAAATATGTATTTATAAGTAATATTATATTTATAGTTACTACTTTACCTATGAGGAATTGAAACCAACCACATAGAGAAAAAACTTTAAAAAACTTTTAGAAAAAAAGTGGTTTTTTGAAAAAAACCACTAATATATATAATAGAATAGTTTTCTTTAGGTTATATAAAAATAGGGAGATTAAGAAGCAATATGTTACTCTTCTATTTTTTCTCAATGATAGTACTACAAACGATGGTATATGGTACTATCATTTTTATATAACAATTTTATAGTATTTTATGATAAAATAAGTACCATAAATAGTACCATAATTATAAGAGTACCATAAAGTTAATTTTTGCATTTGTGGTACAAGGAGGTATATTAATGGGAAAAGTTTTTGGATATGGAAGAGTTTCAACAAAGGATCAAAATCCTGAATTACAAATTAATGCTTTAAAGGATTCAGGATGTCATCCTTCAGATATTTATATAGAAAAAATATCATCTAGAAAAAAAGAACGGCCATTATTTAAAAAAGTATTAAGGTTATTACAAGAGGGGGATACTCTTGTTGTTTGGAAGATAGATAGGATAGGTAGATCTGTAAAGGAACTGGTTACAATTCTTGAAGACCTAATGAAAAAAGGAGTCCACCTAAAAACTTTAACGGGAGCTCTTGTAGTTGATACTAAAACGGCCCAGGGTAAACTTATGTATTCTATTATTGCTGCTTTCGCAGAATACGAAAGGGAAATAAATAGAGAGAGAACTTTAGCAGGATTAGAAGCTGCTAAGAAAAGAGGTATAAAATTAGGACCTAAATATAAATTGAATGACAATGATATCAAAAGAATGAAACAAATGAGAAATGCAGGCATGTCAGTGAAAGATATACTTAAATATTTTAATATAGGAAAAACTACGTACTATAGGTATATGAAAAGAAATGAGTCAATACAGAAAGAAGTATGAAAGTATAGAGATATAAAAGTTATTTTTTATAGGTACAGTAAAAAATAAAACAGGATTAAAATCTTGTCTTATTTTTATGCAAAAGTTTCAATTCCTCTCTACTATTGAAGAATTAGATGATATTATTTTGTATTTAAAGACAAATAGGAAAAAATTTAGTATAATATGTATATAAGAAGGAATAGTAAATACGACTTTATAAAACTTCCTCTTTTTTTATTCCTAAACATGAGTAGAAAGAGGTTCACAGGCAAGAAACAAATGAAGAGGAAGTGATAATATTAACGAAAATCTTATAGTTATATTGGCTATTGTTGCTATCACAGCAATTACAATAGTAGCTTTTGTAACTTTAGTTTCAATAATGGTATACTTTACAGAAAAGAAAATAAAAGCAGGTTTTAAATCAAAGGCTGAATCTATTAATACAAAAACAGAGTCAGATGTAACAATTGAAGCTATAGATGATAAAAAATAAAATAGTAGGTCTGTTTTGGCAAACACCTACTATTTTAAAAAAGTCGTATTTAATTAAGTTTTGAGCCTATATCTCTTTCTACTCTTATTATACCATAATTATAGTGAAATTAAACCTAAAATATAAGGAGAGATTTTGAATGACTGCATATTTAGTTGCAATTTTTTCTATTATATCAATGACTATTGGGGGAATATATAGTATAAGAACCATTGTAAAACACCAGTCAAAATGAATAGTTCCTAAATAAAATAGAAAAGTAAGACTAATTAGGGGTATTATACTATGGAAGCATACATTTTAAAATATTAAGATAAAAAATTTCTTTTGAATACACAATTAACTATTTAATAGAATTTATGTAGGGCATGAGTTCTATTATTTTTTTGTATCTTTATTTCTACTAATATGGTAAAAATATACAATTGATAAGAACTCTTTGAGATTAGTGATTATATATTTTTATAATTTATTATTATCAAATATGATAACATCTATAAAGATAAATATATGTGTATCTGTATTAGAGGATTCTAAATGTCGTCGACCTCCAGTAGTGCAAAAACCCCTGGAGGTCGACGACA
>NZ_JHVL01000078.1 GCF_000620125.1 Clostridiisalibacter paucivorans DSM 22131
TATTTTTACCCTGTATATTAAGTCTGAAAAATTTTCCTTCAATTCTTCATTGATAAATGTATCCTTTTCTAATTCTAAGCTTTCCATATCTATTACTTCTAATGCCTCTTTAGGTATATTATTTTCTATAAAATCTCTTGCTATTCTCTTTTGACTAAATACTTCTTTAAATGTGGTGTCGTGCTTATTGGTTATTTCTTTTTTCATTTTATCACCAACTTTTTAATCTTATCACTATTTAGTTTAAGAATCTTTTAAGTCTTTTATTTTTTCTATATCTAATTCTGTTATTTCTAATACCTCTTCTATTGATAGTCCCATCTTTAATAATTTTTTAGCCACCTCTATTTTACCTTCTAATTTACCTTCCCTATTCTTATATATATTATACCAAATGTACACAGTTATTAACAATTAGGGTTATATAAAAAGAACTAATCTTTTTAATTTGATTAGTTCTTTTCTGTTGCAGTAAATATATCTGTAGTCTTTAGTTTATTGATTCCTTTTTTAGTTTGTCTTCTTATATCTTATAGGTTCTCATTCATACCTCATAAAGTTTAAAAGTGAGCCTGACCCTATTTAACTACCTTATTTCTCTCCTGATTCATAATAAAAAAAGACCATGACCAGCAGCTGTTAAACTGCAATCATGGTCTTTTCATAATTTCCTTAATATACTACGATAGCCTAAATAGTATAGGCACACCTTCAGGATCTAGTAATATCTTTCCTTCATACTTCCAAAGATAATCTTTAAGCTCATTATCTTCTAACTTTTCAATCCATCTCTTAATCGTAGCAGTTGACTTTCCTGCCATTTCAGCTAAATCTTCAACGGTATAGCCTTTTCTGCAGCAATTAGGGTCATGTAATCTTTCATTGGCCCATTCCACCGTAAAAGATTCTGAATCATACTCATAGCCTAACCATTCTACAAATTCTTCAGGATCATTTAAAAGCTCTTCATATCCAAGAACACCACCACAATCCTCAGGTGGACAAGCTCTTTTACCTCCTATACACACAGGATAATTCATATTTGGGTCAGCCTCTAACTCTTCAACAATTTTAACAGTATGCTCCCACGAATCACCAAAATCATATTCATAATAAAAATCCTTTTTATCAGAAAAAATAAGTGTTGTTTTAGAATCATAAGTTATATCTCCAAACTCATCATTTTCAAGATCGCCTATTCTATCGCCTTCTACATTAAACTCATACAAATGATAATCCTCCCAGCCGAACACCTTCTGAATCACCATATGCAAATCATGGTATGTAATTTCTTTATCTACAAGCACTTCTCTATAAATTTCTGTTTCATCTAATGAAATCCTAAGTTTTAGTATTTTCATGGGTTACCTCCATTGTCTTAGTTGTTATATATAACTTGCTTAACTTATAAAATATATTATAATTATATACTCTATAGTATCTAACTAACAATAGATAAATCTCAAGATTATGTAAGTAATTGTGTTACTATATATTTAATAGTTTTGATAATAGTCGTGAAAAAAGATCTATGCCTAGTTAGCTACAAAAGCTTTATGAAAAAAATATTGCGATTAAATGGTAATGATTATTCAAACTTAACTATTGAAAAAATACTTGATTCAATATTGCTTATATATTAGTTCAATTAATCTAAAAAATATTACTTGAAAATTTCAAAAAATCTATTTTATAACCAAGGGTTTTTTATGCTCTTTTTTACTTTCAGAATATTGTGTATTTTATTTTTGCTTAAAATCCACTTAATTTTGCATTCTTTTTGGCTCAATTTGTACCACTTTTAAACAAACTTTTGTACAACTTTAGAGATGGATTTAACCAATGTTTTTGTCTTTAGCTTTCAGTAGCCTCTTTATTTCTATTTCTGAATACTTCATCTGACTTCTCCTCGCTTTCTTTCAGTATATCAGCCACAATAATCTTGTATTACATATCTTTTTTTATCTTAAATAAAACTTTTGCAAGTTTTAATCCAAGTCCTGTTAAATTATAGTCTGTCAATATATTACCGTTAAGGACAGGAGTGCGTTTAGCTTGTACTAAGCCAACAGCTATAAGCCTATCGCAGTTTAATTCACTTACCTTTTTCGTTACTACTCCACCAGCAAAACCTTGTTCGATATATTCCTTAACTTTCCCATTTTGTATAATCGCATCATAAATATCCAATAATTGTATAAAGTCTTGAAAAAATACACGTTCAATGATAGCGAGGTACTCCCGGTATTGGGTCCAGGAAATGTTTTGATTTATATACTCAATATAAAAAGCAGCAGTTAATTGAGCTTTTTCTAACTCGTCTAATCTATCTATATGGATAGTTATAAGTTCTATCTCTTTTCTTAACCATTTTTCATTATTTTGAGCAGCTTTCTTTCGTTTTTCTATTTCTTCTAGTTTAGCATCTCCTTGATTAAGTGTTTCAATAAAAATAAGTAATTTTTTAAGAAGATGTTTATCTCTAATAGCTAAAGATACTTTTGCTAGAGCTTGGACAGCCTTTACTAGAGGAATGTTTTTAAGAATCTCCGAATCTAACAATGAATCTATACCCGTTTCAGCTATATCTATTCCAAGAGATGTAAATTCCTCTAGAAAGACTGACTTCATAACTGAATCTATTGGGTGAAGGGTATTAGATGATTCTATATTATTATCCATTTATTTCACAACCTTCATAATATTTTAGCTCATATATTTTTTCCATTATATCAATCAAGCAACAATTATTCATTTTTAAACATCCATGATTATCATATAAAATACCTATTTTCCATGAAAAAATAATAGTACCTTGTTCAGCCTTAATAAATTTGTTAAATTGGCTGTATATTTCTTCTTCTGGAATTCTTCTTATTGAATTTATTATACTTTTAAATTCAAAACTTACTGGATTGTAAATAACCTCAATCTCATGAACATGATATCTAGATATATCATTGATTGGATAGTTAATAAAAAAAGATTGTATTTCTTTAATTATACATTTTCTCATTAAAATATACTTTTCTAGAACACCATCAGTTCTCATATTATCAATAACTTCTTTGTGATGTTTGCTGGTATAATAAAATTCTTCATTAAAAATATCCGGTAAACAAATCTTTTGTCCAAAAATGGAATCTATTTTTTCAGCAATGCAACTTCCCTCAGCAGGATCAAGAGATTCAACAAACTGTTTTAAATATTCATGAGCCTTTTCTATTTCTAAAATAGTATCAAATGCTATTTCCTTTTGCCTTTTGAAAAAATCTGGTATACAATCAAATTTGTTTTCTATATCTATTTTATATTCCGGTAAAATAATATCAAAACTACTCTTCACTGATGAAAGACTTGAAAATAAAAAATTTCTATTTTTGTAGAATTCCGCACATCTTATTGAATCTTCAATTCTATCTAAACTATGTTTACTATTCAGTATTTCATACATTGATGAAAATACTTTTTTTGATGGAATAGTAAACTTATTATTACTTTTATTTAAATAAAAGTTTTCAAATATATCCTCTGCTGATAATAAAAACATCCGATGTTCTTTTTCATCACCAGTATTAATTATTACAAAAAATTCTTTCCTGGGATTATTTTCATCATCAAGAACATATTCCTTACTTATATAGTGATATGTATTTTCATTTTCTGAAAATTTTGCTTGTATCACACCAAATCTAGGAAGTTCTGTATCTAAAATATTTTTACCATATAATCTTCTTTGTATAATAAAATCAGCACCATGTATATCAACAGACCGTTCTAGTATCCAGAATCTATCTATTAAGAAAGCTTTTGTACGCATTTCTCCTATTGATCCGTTTTGCATAGATTTTAACCACATTGAGCAGTTATCCATTATGCTAAACCTCCCATCTTTTTATATAAATAATTTGAGAAATTAATATTTATTAATACCATTATTATACCTTGTAATATTTATCTATCAAAAAATAAATCCAAGCTTGCTATTTGATTATAAACATAACATATACACATCACACCCTAAAGAGTTCAATCTGTTTAGGCTTAATGCCCAAAGTATTTGTGAAGAAATCAATCCGTTTAAAAGCCCCTTCACTGTGCCAGCTAATATACCATTTCATGTTCGAAGCATCTTGATTTTGGCTAATAATTTCTTTGAAATAGGGATAATCAACCGGAGAAAGAGAATGTCCTATGACCACAACAGTTTCTATCTTAGAAAGAGCCTTGAATCTATCTTTATAAGCTTTAATGATATCACCAGATTTTTTTGTAGTAAAATCATAATATGCACTTAAATGATATCCAGCAGTCTCATGTAAATCATACGATGTTTGGTTTTTTATTCTTGGACGCTTGTTTCTAAATCCACTTGAATTATTTTCTACTTCAAATCCAGCTCCATATGCATGACCTAGAATCAGTTCTTTCTTTTTGCATCTTCTATCACCATGAATATACCATACATTCTCTTTGGGCACTCCATATATCGTCTCTAGAAACTCAGTGTAATTAAAAGTTATAAATGTGGATTGCTTGGATAGAGTATTTTCAAGAGGTTTTGTAGCCCTAGTTGGCTCTAAAGTACATACCCATTTTCTAAATCGCCTTGGCAACTCTCTCATAATTGTTTGTGCAGGTCCAGTAGCGGTCTCTGCTGCCATGAAAAAATCTGCTGCTGAAAAATCATCATCAAATTGATCTTTTACATCAAAGATATCCATCCAATCATCGACTGTACCAAGCATAGATTCGTCATCAAGATGAGCAAGACTTTCTTCAAAATCTGCCCATAAATCCTCTTTTCTGATATACATCTCCAACGCATTTCTCAGATCATTATGTCTTCCCATAGAATCTCTGAAATTATAATAGTTAGATGGAACACCATGCATTAAATCGAACCCATTACCGATAATGAAAAGTGAGGTATTCGAGTTTATCAGAGATATTTCTTTCTTTTCAATCTGTTTAAAAGGTAAAGTTAAAAGAAATTTTTCCAGTTCTGCTCTTTCCTTTTCTTGCTGAATCTGTTTATACCTAGCCTTCTTTTTATCACGACACTCTTTGCATCTTTTAGGCATATTAAGACCTTTGCTTTTATAAAATTCCCGTTCTCCTTCTGTGAAAAAATCAGCACCACACTCTATGCACTTTAATAAGTAGTCTGTATTTTTTTCCATGGCTTCACCTCTTTTCCTGCTTATGATATGTATATAAGACCTCTTTTCCTTTTAAATGGTTTATAATAACTCCATAATTTTTTCTGTTAATATATTAATATCTTTAAAATGTTGTATTATATCTCCTATAATACCCTCTATTTCATCAATAAGAATCCCAATTTGAGAATCATCAATATATCCAGCAGATGGATCGCGATAATCTCCATAGTTTATTTTCACATGATATGTTTTATAAATCTCATCATTAATGTATAGATTAAATCGCAAATCATCTTCTCCGCCATTTTCAGGATATAGTTCCCCATCTACAGTGATTAAGTATGTTTTATTATCAACCCTATACCAACCCACTTCAAAATTCAAATCAAAATAATCGAAATTGGAATCTAAATAGTCTTTATTCTCAGTATAATACTGTAAAGCTTCTTTCATATTTAAGCCATGGAAAATGTATTTCTCAATAAAAATGTTTAGATCTTGATTATCATCATCATAATCTATTTCCAACTCTAATTCCTCAATTATTATTCTTCTAATTTCATTATCCAATTCTAAATTTTCTTCATTATCAATTATATAATCTATTTCATATATACAACCTTCTATATCTTCTACTAAATGACCTAGGTCTTCTAATCCATTAACAACATTAACCAAGTTTTGAATTTTAATACCATTTTCAGCTAGTATTGTTTCGACATAGTTTTCAGAAAGAGAAAATTCAATTCCACACGCTTTTCGTTGCTGTTCTATATAATCAAATTCATATCTCTCTTTTTCAATCTCCATATCTTCAAGTGCACTTTTTACCCCTTCTTCATCAGAGTAAAAACTACTTTCAATGTAGACGTAGCATTCATTAAACTTCTCATGCATCCAACTACATAAATCTATAATATCTTCATATAGTTCTTTACAAATAGGTTTATTATGAGCTATCATATTTGGCATTTTGGACAATTTATTTTTCCAACAATCTTTAAAATCATCATCTAGAATATCAAGTAAATCTCTATTATTTAAAACATCTGATGTTCCAAAATGTTCAATTGCATATTCTTTTTCTTCTCTACTTGGCTTACTATTAAAAGCATATTCTCGATTATTTATTGTTTGTATTTGTCAACCGAAATTTTTTCTATATCTAATTCCGTTATTTCTAATACCTCTTCTATTGATAGTCCTTTCTTCAATAATTTTTTAGCCACCTCTATTTTACCTTCTCGTTTTCCTTCCTTTTTACCTTCTAATCTTCCTTCTAATATTCCTTCTTGCTTTATGTCATCTAGGGTTCTTTCTAAGTTATATACCATACTTTCCACCTCCATTTGACTACTTGCTTCTAATATCCTTTCTACCTCTTCTCTGTCTTCTGATTTCGACTTATGTTATTCACCTTTAATCACTTCTCTCTACAAGTTAGTCTTAATATTATTAATATTTTAAAACTTTCTTAACCTTTATAATTCAGTATTCACAGATAAGTCCCTATTCTTCTATCTACTTTTACAACACATAATCTAAAAAAGAGAACTAACCTTTTTATTTTTGATTAGTTCTCCATCTTGCAATAATGTATAGCTTTAATTAATAAATTTTTTTTAACTCTTCCACTTCAGATTT
>NZ_JHVL01000079.1 GCF_000620125.1 Clostridiisalibacter paucivorans DSM 22131
AATTTGAGAAATATGATTTGATAATAGCAGATGAACTTGGATATATTTCTTTTGATAAAGAAGCCTCTGAGCTCTTATTCACCTATCTTTCCTTAAGAGCAGGAAGAAAATCTACAATAATAACTACAAATTTATCATTTGAAAGGTGGGATGAAATATTTAAAGATCCAGTAATGACAGCTGCAATAATAGATAGACTTACACATAAATCATATATTGTAAATATGAATGGTAATTCTTATAGATTAAAAGAAACTAAACTTTGGTTAGAAAAGCAATAATTTTTTTACCTTAACTAGAGGAGAATTCGATTAGAATTTAGAGGAAATTTCGGTTGACAAATACAACAGTTTTCAAGTATGTTTGTGAATAGTTGTTTTCATGATCCAATAATTCATTTTGCCATCTTCTGATTGTGGATGCTTCAATCTTATTGATTGGCATCCCTTTGAAGTATGGTAAAAGCTTTGTATTGATCAGGAATTCCTTCCCTGAATAGGTGGTTGGTTTCAACCTGGACTTGCAATCTTCCATGTATATAGTGACAAGGCTTTCAAAAGTCATATCAGGTGATGCTTGTGACTTTTCCAAGAATTCACGTTCAAAGGCTTTTGCTTCACGTTGTGTCTTGAAGCCACGCTGCATCTTTTTCTTCTTATTTCCCATCCAATCAGTGTAATAGAAAGAACAGTACCATGTACCACGTTCTTCATCCTTGTATGCTGGCATTATATCATTCCTTTCTTGTTTCAATTTTGGGTATAAAAAATACACCCATTGCAGTTCAGGTGCTTGAATGATATAATATGATTGATATGATCGGTATTATATCGGGCATCTGAACCGAATAGTATCTATTTGAAAGATCCTTGGTGTTGGTAGCACCAGGGTTCTTTTTTTGTTTATTTGGTTAAAAAATAACTCTTTATTGAGTTCACAATATATCTTTCTTTGTAATCTTCACCATCTTTCATAATCTTATCTATCAAGTTAATAAGATCTTGCTTCTGCATTGAATCCACAGTACCATTCTCATCACTATTTATCAAATAAAAATCATTTTCACTATCCAAATCTTCTTCTATAGAAAATCCTGCAACGGATAACCATTCACACAATTGAAAAAATTTATATTCAGAATCTTCCAAGCCATATATTTCATCAATTGGTATTTTGAAGATCTTGCAGATTTCAAATAACATTTCAATGTCAGGTGCATTTGTTCCATGTTCCCAATTTGAAACCCTGGATTGAGTAACACCTAACTTTTGAGCAAAGTCCTTTTGTGAAATATTCTGTTGCTTTCTATATTTGGTAATGTTTTTACCAATCACAGTTTTTATGACACTCAATGTTATCACCACCTTCTATAATAGAATACCACAAACATATATCAGAAATCAAGATAAAAATTTCAGATATTCTGATATTTTATGTTGACATTTAGAACAGATACCGTTAAAATATAAATATCAGATTAACTGAAATAAATATCAAACAAACTGAAAGAATGATGATGTTCATGAACGAAAAAATCAAGTCATATTTAGAAGAAAACGGTATTAAGCAATCATACTTACAAAAGAAACTTGGAATTTCCATGAGTTCAGTAAACGCATTACTCAACGGTAACAGGGGAATTTCAGCAGAAGAATACTTCATAATCTGTGATGCTTTAAAAGTACCATTGGGCTTCTTCAAGCAAAATCAAGAAATGGTGGTGTAATAATGGATCATGTAATTGAAGGAATGAAGCCACACTTTGAAGTGCTGCTGGATTGGTTTATTGAAGAACACAGAAAAGGGAACTACAAGAAGCTTTTAGATAACCCATATTATGATGAAATCAAAGCTTTGATTGATTCAATGAACATATTAAGAAAGTATCTTGGATGGAATCCAGTCAGATTGAAGGATGAAGTAAACTTTTATCTATAAGAAAGGATGATTTAATATGAGTAATGCAGTAATACAACAATCAAGATTTTACAATGCTGAAGATGTTGCAAATATTCTTGATGTTTCCTTATCTTCAGCTTACAGAATTATGAAGCGACTCAATAAAGAACTTGAAGAAAAGGGTTTCATAACAGTGGCTGGAAAAATTTCACGTAAATACTTTGAAATGAAGGTCATGTTGTGATGTGAACCATGACTTTATAAGGATGAAGTGAACTTTTATCTATAAGAAAGGGGAATGAAAATGTTTATTATTTTTAATCATGAAAAGCTGGAAGCAAGGATCAATGAAATGTATGGTGATATGGTGGCTTTTGGGAAGCTGCTTGGTATGACAAAGCAAAGGATTAATTCCAGGCTGAAGGGTGCAACTGAATTCACTGCAACAGAAATTGAAAAGGCAGCTGATCTGCTGAAGATTGATCCAGTAGAAATACACAAATATTTCTTTGAACCAAAAGTGATCAGACGGTAAATTCAAATTCAAGAAAGGAATGATAAATGATGAAACAAATGATATTATTTGACGAAAATTCAGAAAATCAATTTAAAAAGATATGCGTGGAATTGGAAAAGAAAGATCTAAGACCACATTACAAACCAAAGCACAAATTATCTACTGAAAAATCCAAGTTGGTAATTCAAAAGATGATCAATGAAGTGGATATTACCTATAAGCCAACTAATGAAGTATATAAAATGTACAAGGATGTATGTGAAAAAATGAAAATAGGGTTCATGACACAGATTGGTTTTTCTAAATACATCACCAATCACTATGATTTTATGATTGTTGACAAGAAATCAAAGGGAATAAAATTTAGAATATTTGTGAAAAGTTCAAAGTAAATTAAAAAGGTTCATCATTTTAAATAAATGGTGAACCTTTTTAAAGCCTTATATATCAAGGGGTTTCAGGGTATGGGTTCAAGGTTCAACAATATATTCACTTATTATATAGATGTTTATATTATATATACTTACTATTTAATAATTACTATATATAATATATAAAAAATAAGTATATATAGGGAAAAAGGTGAACCCTTGAACCCGAATCACTAGAAACCCAGTAAAATCAATGCTTTAAGTAGGTTCTTCTTTTTTTCAAAAGGTTCACCTTTTTTAATGTGTCCTATTAGCATATTTTATTATGAGTACATGGGATCATGTAGATTGAATGTCCTTTTGATGCCCTTTTGATATGGGAAAAGATATGCTATAATTTATATAGTGAGATTTATAAAAAGAAACGCTTGGTTTGCGCCAGGTGTTTTTTTTTATATTCTAAGAAAATGGATTCTTTGGGTTTACCTCCGACCTGAAGGATCCATTTTCATTTTAGCTGAAAGGTAGGTGATAATTTGGGAAAGCTGACAGATAACCAAAAGAGATTTATTGATGAATACTTGATTGATCTAAATGCAACAAGGGCATATAAGGCAGTTTATCAAAGAGTGAAGAAGGATGAAGTTGCTGCAGCTGCAAGTGCAAGGTTGTTAAGAAATGTTAAGGTTCAGAAGTATCTTATGGAACGTCAGAAGGCACTTCAGGAAAGAACTGAAATAACACAGGATAAAGTTATTCAGGAACTTGCAAGGATTGGATTTGCTGACATTAAGGATTATCTTTCATATAGGACTGAAAAAACTGTTATTACCACTGACAAGGACACTGGTGAACCAATAATTGATTATTCACCTATCATTGAAGTGTTAAACAGTGACCAGGTTGATGGAAAGGTGATCCAGGAAGTATCAATCAATTCAAAGGGTGTTTTCACCTTTAAGCTATATAACAAGCTTGATGCCCTTGATAAGATTGGAAAGATTCTTGGATTGTTTAAAGATAAGCTTGAATTATCGGGGAACATTAACAACCCATATGAAGGATTGACAACTGAAGAATTGAAAGATCTATTAAAAAAATTATAGGAATGAAAGGATGTATTAAAATGGGAAAATTTAAAAATGCAGTTTTACCAGTGATGGAAAAGTATTCTGAAGAAATTAAAGAGATTAGAAAGGCATATGATGATGCCATAAATAAGACAAATAGGCATTCAGGTTACACGCAACAATACAAGTTGGATGTGATCAGTGAACTTAAACAGGAATTGACATCCACTTTAAAGCTTCTTGATGAAAAGTATAACAACAAGCTGCAGGAAATTATTCAGACTGAAAAGCCTTCTATTCTTGGGAAACCAAAAGAAAAACCTGCAGATTATCAAGTTCAGATTTCAAATGCGTTGAAGTTTATTGAAATGGCTGGAAAAAACCTTTCAGATGATCAGGCTTATGAAATTCTGAAGCCTTTTAAGGGTGATCATGAAACCATGGCTATATTCAAGAATGCAATTGTTGGAGTTGCAGGAAGCCTTGAAAATCGGTTTGAAAATACCTTTAAGGACACAAACAATTATATGAAGATGCTGGATCAATTGAAAGACGTTGAAGGGAACGCTGGAAAGATCTTGAATGGATTTGATAATTCCTATCAAGGAAGATTGAAGGTTCATTTATTTAAAGATTCAGTGGATTCCATTGATCAGATTTCAGAAAGTATGAATGGTGAAGAAGAATAATCATATGGCTGCATTGGTGCTTAGATTGACTTTGCATTAGTGCAGCTTTTCTATTTAAGGGGGTGAATGAAGTTTGACCAATGAAGAACTTGTAATCCAATATCAGAGTGGTTATAAATTAGCATTAGATGAATTGATTGAGCAGCATAAAAACTTGGTCAAATTCTTTGCCAATAAATACAAAAATTATTGTCCAGGTGTTATTGATTTCAATGACTTGCAGCAAGAAGGATGGATTGCATTTATTGAAGCTGCATCAAAGTTTAATATTAGAGAAGATGACGTTAATAAATTCTCATCATTTGCAGGTGTTTTGATTTCAAGAAGAATACTAGATGTGATTACATCTAATAGAAGTAGAACACATAAGTCATATTCACGTGGTAAAGATGTATCAGTTGGCAGTTTAAATGAAATTGTTGAAGGCACTGATGGTGCAACCCTGATGGATGCCATTCCTGATGAAACATCAGAATTTTTACATCCTGATAATCCATTTTTAAAGATTGAAGAAGAACTTTATTTGGAAGAATTAAGGGATGATCTATTTTCATTACTTGATCAGGTATTGGATAATGACTTCAGTGCAACTTTAATTGTTGAATATTATGGTCTTAATGGTGATCCTATAAACCAGTATGAACTTGCAGACAAATATAATATGGGAAAATCAAGAATTCAGTATCTGATCAGTGAAGGGATCAGGACAATAAGAAGAAGTGAAGAAGGGAAAGCCTTCATGCGTAAATATCAGGTTGAGTATACTGAAATGGTTATTCAGAAAAAAGAATCATTTAATGAATTCCAATCACCTGATAAATTGATCATGAAGATGGAAATTATTGATGATCTTTTAGACAACATTATGTCAAAATGTGGGGTGTCAGAAGAATGAATGAATACATTGAATTAAAAAGAAGAATCAGTGAAATGACAACTGATCTCACTGAAAAATTAAATGAATTGAAGTATCAAAAGGACTTTTCTGATATTGAAACACAAAAGAAAGTCATGAAGTTTAAAAGTCAGAAAGAAGAAATAGATAAATTGATACTTGAAAAAGAATCAGTTGAAGGAATTATTTATTCCATACCAAATGAAAAGTATTCAATGGTATTGGATCTTAAATACATCAAGGATAAGATATGGTCAGATGTGGCATATGAAATGGATTGCAGCTATCAAACAGCCTTTAACCTTCAGAAAAAAGCATTGGAACAATATGAAACATTAAAAGCTTTAGGGTGTAGAAAGAAGATTGATGTTGAATTAATTAAGAATTATTTATGGTCAGCGAAATTTTCAGAACTTCAAGACATTCAACCAGTGATCCTTAATCATCCTATCACTGCAGGATATGGTGTTATGTTTGATCATGGACTTATTGTGTTGAATAAAGACAATAGTGATTATGAGTTGATGAAGAAGATCTTTGTTTATCATATGAGAACATCAACTGTACAACTTCTTGAAATGAAAGCAATTAGAAGTAGAAGAAAAAATAAGAATAGATACCAGCAGTTATCATTGGACATGATAGATGTTGAACTTATAAGAAGGGGGTTGTATCAATCAACAGGTGGTGTTTTAAGTGCATAAGGAAAAATTGAAGTTGTTAACCAAGATAGAACTTGCAAGACGTGAGTTCTTTTTTTATTGCAATCTGAAAGCACCTGATTTTTATAAACCTGATCGGAAGTTCCTGGTGAATCTATGTAATGAACTTCAGGACTTTTATGAAGATCCTGATGCTGAAGTCTTGGTGATCAATGAACCACCAAGACATGGGAAGCGGTGTTTGTCAAGTAAGTTGTCATAGAACTTTTTTCTTAAGCTTCTCGTTTTTGTATAAATCATCGGTTGGATTAAGGCTTACTATTTCAAC
>NZ_JHVL01000080.1 GCF_000620125.1 Clostridiisalibacter paucivorans DSM 22131
GATACTACTTGATTGAGGCTGCTAACAGTGTTAAAAATCTCAATCCTGAGTACAAAGAATATTACTACAAAAAATATGGTGAAGTAACTACTCACCAGCACAAAAGAGCACTCGCACTTACATCTCGTAAATTAGTACGCCTGATTTTTAGCTTGCTGACTAAAAATCAAATCTACTCCAATGATAAAGTTGGAGAGATTCAATAAAATATTTTCCTATCCTAAACCTGTTTTTTTTTGCAAAAACCATAGGTTCTATTAAGGTTACCCTTTTTTAAACATTTCTTTTGTTTTATTTTAAAATATTATCTTGACATATTACCAGATTGCTTTTCAAAGATATCAATTATATTTTGATATTTTTCTGTATATTCAGATGCTGGCATATTATATAATTCCCCAATAACTATTTTTTCTATATTATTCCATTTTTCTTTTTCAGATAAACTTTTAACATTTATTGAAGTAGTTTTTAAATAATCCATCATATCTACAGAAGTACCCTTTCTATTTTTCCGACCATAGTATGTGGGACATATACTTACTGCTTCTATGAAAGAAAAGCCTTTATTTTTTATACCTTCTTCAGTAAGTTTTGTAATGACATTGGGATGGTATACTGTAGCTCTTCCTACATAGGTAGATCCAGCTCCTTTTGCTAAGTCACAAAGATCAAAGGCCCTATCTATATTACCATAAGGTGCTGTAGTGCCCTTGTCTCCAGTGGCTGTAGTTGGAGAATACTGACCACCAGTCATTCCATAGATATTATTATTAAAAACGATCGTAGTAATATCTATATTTCTTCTCGCTGCATGTATAAGGTGATTGCCTCCTATAGCAGAAGAATCTCCATCTCCAGTAAGTACTATAACATCTAAATTTGGATTTGCCATTTTAATTCCTGTGGCAAAGGCTAGAGCTCTACCATGAGTAGTATGCAAAGTATTGAAATCTAAATAACCTGGTGCCCTTGAAGAACAACCGATACCTGAAACTATACATACATTATTTTTATCTAACCCTAAATTATCTATTGCCCTTATAACAGAGTGCATTATAATACCATGACCACATCCAGGACACCATATATGGGGCAATTTATCCATTCTAAAATACTTTTTAATCAATTGGTTAGGCATTTTTATATACCTCCTTAACCTTAGAGATTATTTCATCTGGATGAATTAATTTACCATTTACTCTACCATATCTAAATATATCACAATATTTAGAGGCCACTCTCTCTACTTCTAATACATATTGCCCAAGGTTCATTTCTACTACTAGTATTTTTTTGAATTTTTTTCCTAATTGAATCACTTTATTCTCCATAAAAGGCCAAATAGTAATAGGTCTAAATAGCCCAACTTTAATACCTTGTTCTCTAAGGCAGTCTATAGCACTTTTGGCAGAACGAGCAGTACCACCATACGATATAATTGCTAATTCTGCATCATCTAATCTATATTCCTCATACAATGAAATATCATCTATATTTTTTTCTAACTTATAAACGAGTCTCTCAATTAATTTTTCCGCTTCCTCTTTATTATTTGTAGGAAAACCTGTTTCATCATGAGCTAATCCAGTAACATGATATCTATATTTTCCTCCAAAGGGGGTCATAGTTGGTACAGTATTTCCTTTCCTTACTCTATATGCTTTGAAGTCCTCTTGTTTTATATTAGAAGGTTCAATTCTATTGTAAATATTTATTTCTTCATCTGTTGGCAATTCAACCTTTTCTCTTAAATGTGCAACGGTTTCATCCATAAGTAAAATTACTGGAACCCTATATTTTTCAGAGTAGTTAAAAGCAGCTATAGTGATATCAAAAGTTTCTCGTACAGAAGAGGGACTGAAGGCAATTATTCCATGATCTCCATGGGTTCCCCATCTTGCTTGCATTACATCTCCTTGAGAAGGTGACGTAGGCAATCCTGTACTGGGACCACCTCTTTGTACATTAACTACTACACAAGGAACTTCTGCCATAGAAGCATATCCTATATTTTCTTGCTTAAGAGAAAAACCTGGTCCACTAGTTGCCGTCATAGCCTTTAATCCTGTCAAAGATGCACCGATAATAGCAGCCATACTGGCAATTTCATCTTCCATTTGAATAAATCTTCCCCCGTATCTGGGAAGCTTTTGAGCCGATAACTCTGCAATTTCTGTGGAAGGAGTTATGGGGTATCCTGCAAAAAATCTCATTCCTGCTTTTATCGCACCCTCCACACAGGCTTCATTTCCCTGCATCAGTTTAACATTATCCATTTATATCCCCCTTCTCCAAGAATATAGCGTAGTCTGGACATCTTAACTCACATAATTTGCATTTAATACATGCGGACTCATCTTTTATATTTACAATTCCGTTTTTAAGTTCTAAAACATTTTTGGGACAGAATCTAACACAAATTCCACAGCCTTTACACCAATCCTTATTAATATTAATTTTGATAATATTATCTACTATCAATATTAGCCCCCCTTGAAGATAATATTTAAATATAATAACATTTGCACCAAAAGGATATCAAAAAGAATTACAACTTGCAATTTTTATTACATCTTTGTAATAATAGTCAATATAATGAAGGCTCAGTTTCATTTTATGCAATATTCGTTAATATTGTTATTTTGTATTATTTAACTTCTTTAAAAAATCATAATCAGTTAAGTCATAATGTAATGGAGTTATTGAGATGAAATTTTTTTCAATAGCACCTATGTCACTTTCCTCTTTATTTTCAGTTTTTACCAGTCTTCCTGATAACCAATAATAATTTCGTCCCATAGGGTCTTGTCTTTTAACATAATTATCTTCATATTTTCTTATACCTAGATGGGTAAATTTTATACCTTTTATATCTTCCATTGAAGCAGAAGGTACATTTACATTAAATAATCCCTTATTATTTTTTAACTTTTTCATAATTATATTTACTAATTTGCAAGAGTATTTTGCTGCACCTTCATAATTCATTTTATCTCCAAAATCTGCTAATGATATGGCTATAGATGGAATGCCTTGTATGGACCCTTCCATGGCTGCAGATACAGTTCCAGAGTAGAGTACATCTGACCCTAAATTAGGTCCATTATTAATTCCTGATACTACTAAATCAGGCTTTTGGTTCAAAATAGATTCTACAGCAATTTTTACACAGTCTCCAGGAGTACCATTTACACTCCAAGCATTTATTTGTTTATAATAATTTTCAATTTTTTCAACCCTCAAAGGATTGTGTATAGTTATTGCATGGCCTGTAGCACTTCTTTCTCTATCTGGGGCTACTACAGTTACATGTCCTAACTTAGTCAATTCTTCTGCTAATAATTTAATACCTATTGCATTTATACCATCATCATTAGATATCAGAATATTCATAATAAATTCCTCCTATAAATTATTTAATTATATTTAAAAATAAGCCCTGTTTAAAGGACTTATTTTTAAACGGGATAAACTTTATTGTCTATATTGGAAAAATTTTTACCATTTTAAGAAAATGACAATTATGACTTTTTTATTCCGAAGAATATTGGGGGATTATTCTTTTGGTTAATAAATGTATGTTTTATTACCGAATATAGTTTTTGATCCAATGTAGATATATATTCTTCTAAAGCTATTTTTTCTTCACTTCCTCCTGTATGTCCCCAATAGGACACTATAGCAATTATACCTTCAGGATTAAGTAACTCTAATAAATACTTTATAGCTTTTATGGTAGTTTTAGGCTTAGTAATTATAGTATGATCACCTTTAGGCAGATAGCCTAAATTAAATATTGCAAAATCTATTTTATCAGTTAAATACTTTTTTATATTTTCATGTCCGTCGTATATAAGTCTTGTTCTATTTAATAATTTTTTATCTGATAGCTTTTTCTTTGTAAGATTTATTGCTATATCTTGAATATCAAAGGCATATATCTTTCCATTTTCACCCACAAGTTTCGCCAATAAAACAGTATCATTTCCATTTCCAGCAGTGGCATCTACTACAGTATCTCCTTTTTTTATTTTAGATTTCATTAATTCATGACTAAAGCTTAAAGCGTTTTTAAAATAAGATTTATCCATATGTCAAGACTCCCTATTACAGCATTTTTGAGAAAAAAATTTTTCGGTATTTAAATATAGTGTATTGTTACTATTTAAACTATCAATTGGAAAAAAACCAAAGTTAATAAGATATTCATCTATTTCTTCAAAATAGATATCTTTTATTCCATGTATGTCACAATAATTCAAAAGAGCTCTCAATAAGCCATCTCCATATCTTTTATTTCTTTTGTTTTTAGCAATGAATAATAACTTAAGTAGACCTCTAGTATAATTTTGTGTTTCAATATTGCAAATAGCAGCACCTATTATTTGGTTATTATCTTCCATTATGAAAACAATATCTGTTTTGCATATATTAAATAATTCATCATTTTTAACTAAAAATAATTTAACATAATCTAATTCTTTTTTAGTCTCCACTTTTTTTGCTATTATCATATATATTACCTCCCACTATATATTTTAAACAATTTCATTATAATAAAAAAGCTTTTACTCAAAATATTGTAAATATATATTTAAACTTATGTAAAATAAAGCACATATGTATTGTTAATAACATAATATAGATATTGCTAGTGAAGAAGGAGGTGAGAAAATGGAAAGGATGGACATACCTAAACTCATTACATCAGAAGTTATTGAAGCAGTAACGTCTAATGAGGAACAACTTAAAAGCTTATTTCATTTAAATGATGAGGAGGGCTTTATAAATAACAATAATTCAAAGATAGCATGGAATACTAAAATGTTAAAATTCATATTATGTGATGTTCAGATTTACCTAAAAAATAAAGAAAAAAACGAACAATTTTTTGAGGACAAAAATAAAACTACTATGATAAAAAGCCCTTATCAAATTCAAATCTGTGTATCTGAATTGCCAAATAAAAAACTGATGGAAAACTATAATGAAAAAATTCAAGAAATGAAAAAAACAATTGATTCGCTGAACAAAGATATTGAAGAAATAAAAAGTTTATTAAATTTTGGCCATATTTGTGAATCAAATAAATAGTATAATTTTTTGATAAAAATAACTGAAAACATTAACTTAAAATATAGATATGAATACTATACAAGTAGGAAGAGAGATAAAGGGATTAAAATAGTCTCTTTAAATATCTATAAAACAAGAATCTAATTCTTGTAAGGTTATTAGTTATCAAAATATTAATTTATTTTTATTAAAAGGAGGAAACAAAATGGCAGACAATATTAAAGATGCAATTAAAGCTGTATCTAAAAAGAGTCTGTAAATAACTTTGTGCTTTTAGGAAGTTTAAATCCAATCTGACAATAACTATTAAATTAAATAATATAGAACAAAATTGATACTAAC
>NZ_JHVL01000081.1 GCF_000620125.1 Clostridiisalibacter paucivorans DSM 22131
AACAGCCTCTATTCCATTTAGGAAATGCGCTGTAACCAATGGAAGAAGGGCAATACAGAAAATGCTAGGTGATAGATGTGCAAGTAACCTAAAGCTAAGCTTTTAAAGATATCGTTTCTAATAATATTAAATACAGGATATCTATGCCCTAACGGTCAGTAATGAGGATATAAAATTGAAATATAACAATGTCTAAAATAATTTCGCCCTAACGGGTGTTAAATACATAAATTTAAAACCTAAAAATCAATAGTTATTGGATGATTAAATCTAAAGAAAAATAATTGCCAACTATTACTTGACAGTAACCCGAAAATAAAAGATATTGAAAAATATTAAAAAAATGTTATAATAATTAAATGAATGTAATAAATCCAACTATAGTATTTTAAGGAGTAGAAATTGGAAAAAATATTTACGAAAAAAATGAATGTGTTTTTAATAGCATTGTTATGTATGGCATTATGGGGCAGTGCATTTCCTGTACTCAAAATAAGTTATGAAGAACTACAGATAGCCACAGAAGATATATTTTCAAAACTATATTTTGCAGGGATTAGATTTTTTATAGCTTCTATTTTAGTTTTTACGGCTACTAGATTAATATTTAAAGTTAAAATAGATATAAATAAAAAGAATATAGGACCCATAGTATTATTGGGAATAATGCAGACAACCCTTCAGTATTTTTTCTTTTATATAGGAGTAGCAAATACTTCGGGGATAAAAAGTGCCATATTACAAGCCAGTGGGACTTTTTTTACAGTTATTATAGCACATTTTGTCTATAGTGACGATAGGATAGATTTTAAAAAGATATTAAGTCTTATACTGGGATTTGGAGGGATAATAGTAGTAAATATAGGAAAGGACTTTAATGGTAGTTTCAAGTTGTTAGGTGAGGGTTTTTTATTATCTGCTGCATTAGTTAGTACAACTGCTACTATATATGTGAAGTTTATATCTAGAGACATAAATCCTATGATACTAACAGGAGGACAGATGTTTATAGGGTCTTGTATATTGTTGATTGTTGGAAAAATAGGAATGTTTGAAAATACTATTGTATTCAATAAATTTACTGGAGGACTATTAATATATGCTGCATTTCTTTCTGCCACTGCATTTTTATTATGGTATACATTATTAAAGTATAATAAACCAGGTCAAATAAGTATATATAGATTGTTTATACCTATTTTTGGTTCTATGCTTTCAGCAATATTCATACCAAATGAGGTATTGAATTTAAAGTTGCTGATGGGATTATTGTTGGTAGTGTTAGGTATAGTAGTGCTAAATATAGATAAAAAAGAGGTATAGTAGTTAATTGAAATTCATCACATTAAAGTGATAATGTGCAATAGTCTGAAGGTCATATATTATGCTTATAAATATATAATAAATTTTAAGGAGGGAATTATGGAAAAGGAAAGGATTGTGGAATTATCTAAAAAATATTACGACAGATATGTGGAATTAAGGCATGAGATACATATGTATCCAGAGACTGCCTTTGAAGAGGAAAGAACTGCTAAACTAGTGGCAAATGAGCTGGAAAAATTAGGAATAGAAGTCTATAGAAATATTGGAAAAACAGGAGTATTAGGCATAATTAGAGGAAAATATCCAGGACATACAGTACTCCTTAGGGCAGATATGGATGCATTGGATATACAAGAAGAAGCAGATGTCCCATATAGATCTAAAGTTAAAGGTAAAATGCATGCCTGTGGTCATGATGGCCATACTGCAGGGCTTTTGGGGGCGGCTATGATACTGAATGAATTAAAGGATGAAATACATGGAAATATAAAATTAGTATTTCAGCCCGCAGAGGAAGATTCTGGAGGGGCAAAACCTATGATTGATGAAGGAATCTTGGAAAATCCTAAAGTAGATGTTGCATTTGGATGCCATTTGTGGGGGGATATTAAAGAAGGAAATATAATGGTTAAATATGGTCCTATGATGGCTGCACCAGACAAATTTATTATTAAAGTTATAGGAAAAGGTGGACATGCATCTATGCCTCACAAGACTATAGATCCCATAACTATATCGGCACAAGTAATAAATAGTATGCAGACTATAGTAAGTAGAAAGGTTAGTCCCCTTAAATCAGCTGTTATATCCTTTGGATCTATAAATGGAGGGTTGGCACATAATGTTATTCCCAATGTAATTGAAATGAGTGGAACAGTTCGTACATTTGATGATGATCTAAGAAAATGGATACCTGAAGCAATGGAAAAGACATTAAAGGGTATTGTAGAGTTAAATGATGCATCCTATGAATTTGATTATATAGAGCATTTTCCACCCCTTATAAATAATGATGAAATGACAGATTTGGTATCTCAATCTGTATCAAAGGTTGTTGGAGAAGAAAACATAATAATAGGGAATGAACCCAATATGGGTGGAGAAGATTTTGCGTATTTTGCTCAAGCTGTACCATCTTGTTTCTTTTTTGTAGGTATTGCACCAGATGAAGATAATCCAATTCCCCATCACCATCCTCATTTTGCTTGGGATGATAAGAATCTATTGGTATCTTCTCAATCATTAGCCATGATTGCATTGGATTATCTAGAAAAAAATATATAAGGAGTGAGTATATGTCAGAAAAAGGAAAGAGTCAGGCATTGAAAAAGAAGCCAGACATTATGGAAAGAATTTTGAATGCTGTAGAAACTTTTGGAAACAAACTTCCAGATCCAGTAACACTATTTATGTTTTTATGTATAATCGTACTTATATTATCATGGATATTTTCTAATATGGGAGTTAGTGTTGTACATCCATTAACAAAGGAAACTGTTCCAGCAGTAAATTTATTGACCAAAGAAGGATTACAAACCATAGTCAAAAATATAGTAAATAACTTTCAAGGATTTCCTCCATTGGGATTAGTTTTAGTGGTTATGATAGGTGCAGGAGTAGCTGAAAAATCAGGTTTGATGGAGTCAGCTATGAAAAATTCTGTTGCCAAGGTTTCTCCAAGATTAGTTACTATGGTTATATTATTTATGGGTATGTTGGCAAATGCAGCGGGAGATGCAGGATTTGTAGTATTGCCTCCATTAGCTGCAACAGTATTTTTAGCAACGGGAAGACATCCTCTAGTAGGTATGTTTGCAGCCTTTGCTGGAGTTGCTGGAGGTTTCTGTGCAAATCTAATTGTAAATATGTCTGATGTATTGGCAGCTAGTTTTACTATACCAGCAGCTCAATTGGTAGATGCTAGTTATCAAGGTACACCAGCTATGAACTATTATTTTATTATAACCTCTACAGTTTTGTTAGTGGGTATGGGATTATTTGTAACAGAAAAAATAGTAGAGCCTAGATTTAAAAAATATAGTGGCAGCACAGAGACAGCAGAAAAAGTAGAACTCAATGATAAGGAGAGAAAGGCACTAAAATGGTCAGGTATATCAGCAGTTATATTAATAGGTATTGTAATTGCTCTATCTGTGGGTGAAGGAGCATTCTTCAAAGATCCAGAGACTAATTCAGTACTACCATATAAATCTCCGTTAATGCAAGGGATAGTACCCCTTATAACGGTATTGTTTTTGGTGCCTGGATACATATATGGTAAAATAACAGGAAGTATAAAAAATGATAAGGAAGCTATAGCTATGATGGGGAAATCTATGAGTGATATGGGCCCATATATAGTATTGGCATTTGCTGCATCTCAATTTCTATATTTCTTTAATTCCAGTAATTTAGGTATAATAATATCGGTTAAAGGTGCTAATTTTTTAAAAGATATTGGAGCTACAGGGCCAGGTCTATTGATTGGATTTATATTAATTAGTTCATTGATAAATATATTTGTTGGAAGTGCATCGGCGAAATGGGCCATAATGGCGCCTATATTTGTGCCCATGTTTATGATTTTAGAATATGATCCAGCATTGACTCAAGTTGCATATAGAATAGGAGATTCTATAACTAACCCGATAAGTCCTTTCTTTCCGTATTTTCCAATTTTATTGGCATTTGCAAAGAGATACGATAAGGATGCAGGTTTGGGTACAATGATAGCCAATATGATACCCTATTCTGTAGCATTTTTCATATTCTGGTCTGTATTACTGCTTATATTTATTATATTTGATTTACCATTGGGACCAGGAGCAGGAATTCACTATGTATTACCCTAGAGATTTAATGTAGAATATATTTGAAAAAGGCATGAAAGTAGTTCGTAGGTATAAGTTAGTAGTTGATAACTACTAACTTATTTTATGTGTTATAGGATTGTCAATAAAAGAATGGACAAGTAGTATATAGATATAATATAATAGGATTCACAATGAATTTTAAATATCTTGATATAGGTTCAAAATTTTTCACATTTTGATTAAAAGGGAAGCAAGTTAGATTCTTGCACGGTCCCGCCGCTGTGATAGTGAGATGTAACTTTTATGCCACTGGTAAACTGGGAAGGCTGTTACATTGATGAGCTAGAGTCAGAAGACCTGCCTGTATATAAGCACTGTTAACTCTACGGAAGATAGGGAGGTGTGGTCTATAAAATTTAAGTAGCCCATTTTTAACCTCTTAACTTAATTGTTGAGGGGTTTTATTATTTAAAAATATAAAGCAACCTGGTAATATGTCAAGGAGAATTTTTAAAAGAAAATAAAAGAAGTGATTAAAAAAGGGCAACTTTAATAGAACCTAGGTTTTTTAGCAAAAAAAACAGGTTTAATTTAAGAGCATATTTTATTGAATCTCCCCAACTTTATCATTGGAGTAGATTTGATTTTTAGTCAGCAAGCTAAAAATCAGGCGTACTAATTTACGAGATGTTAGCGCGAGTGCTCTTTTGTGTTGATGGGTCTTAACTTCACTAAATTTTTTGTAGTAATACTCTTTGTAGTCTGGAACAAGATTTTTTACACTGT
>NZ_JHVL01000082.1 GCF_000620125.1 Clostridiisalibacter paucivorans DSM 22131
TACAATACCTTGATAATTCTTCTTCATTCATTGTAAATGTTTCCATTACAATTTTAAGTTTATCTTCTTTTCTCCATCTCTTAAGTCGATTAGGATTACTATTGGGTATTAATTTGCCTTCTATTCTAGCTTTTCTCTTCCACCCATAGATAGTGTTTGTAGATACTCCTGTTTCCTTAGATACCTGTGATACTTTTTTATTTATTGGCGGAGATATTTGCCTTAATATATCTTCAATGTATTCTTTATTATAGCTCTTATTTTTCATATAGATTGTCATCCTTTCTTTACTCACAATTATTATAACATCTATATGACAACTATTCTAACACAGGGGGAAGTCAAGAACAGCTGGATTATTTGTTGAATGGGTACTTGGTAAGAAGAAAACTGAAAAGATCATGACTGGATCCTATAATGAAACCCTTTCAACTATGTTTTCAAAGAGTGTAAGAAACAACATTCAGGAAGAAAAAGCAGATGAAATGAAACCTGTTTACATTGATGTATTTCCTGAAGTTAGGATCAAACAAGGTGATGGTGCCATGAATCTTTGGTCACTGGAAGGTGGATATAATAACTATCTTGCAACATCACCGACAGGAACTGCAACAGGCTTTGGTGCCACATTACTGATCATTGATGACCTGATCAAGAATGCAACTGAAGCCTACAATGAAGAAGTGCTGCAGAAACATTGGGAGTGGTTCACAAACACCATGCTTTCCAGGCTTGAAGAAGGTGGGAAAATTATTTTAATAATGACACGTTGGCATTCTAGGGATCTTGCTGGTAGGGTGATTGAAGAACTTCCAAAGCTTGGATTTAAAGTTAGACATATTACAAAGAAAGCACTTCAGGATGATGGATCCATGCTTTGTGATGAAATCCTTTCAAGAAGATCCTACAATGCTAAAGTGAAGGCAATGGGATTGGATGTTGCTTCAGCCAACTATCAGCAGGAACCAATTGATATTAAGGGTAAGCTTTACACCAGCTTTAAGACTTACAAGAAGCTTCCAATGGATGAACATGGCAACCTTCTATTCACTGAAATCAGGAACTACACTGACACAGCTGATCAAGGGAATGATTACCTTTGTTCAATTGATTATGGTGTTTACCAGGGTGAAGCCTATGTTCTTAATGTACTTTACACCAAGGAAGCAATGGAAATCACTGAAGAAGAAACTGCAAAGATGCTTCATGAAGATGGTGTCAACAATGCAGACATTGAATCCAATAATGGTGGACGTGGTTTTGCAAGACAAGTTGAACGGATCCTGAAAGAGAAGTTCAAAAGCAACAAAGTTCAGATCAATCCTTTTCATCAGTCCAAGAATAAGAAAGCAAGGATCCTGTCCAATGCTACTTGGGTGATGAATCACATATACTTCCCAATCAATTGGGCAGATCGTTTCCCTGAATATCATGCAGCAATGACCAAGTATCAGAAGGAAGGAAAGAACCTTCATGATGATGCACCTGATGCAACAACAGGTATTGCTGAAAAGATAGGACAAGGAAGCACATTCAGTTTTGACTAAATAATAAAGGAGTGTATTAAACATGATAAATATTTCAAGTGAAATGTCTAAGATCAAGGATATTATTACAAGAGCAGCAAGCAAAAGAATGACTGAAAAGCAATTTATTGAAGTTGAAATTAAGAAATGGGAAAGTTCAATTAATCGAAAGAACATGATCACTGGTGAAAAGTATTACAAAGGTGATCATGATATTCTTCAACGTCAAAGAACAATGGTTGGACAAGATGGGATGCTGCAGGTTGTTTATAATCTTCCAAATAACAAGATCATTGATAATCAGTATGCAAAGATGGTGGATCAGAAAAAGAACTATCTTCTAAGTAAACCTTTAACCTTTGACACAGAAAACAATCAATATGAAGCTGCTTTGAAGAAGGTATTAAACAAAAGATTCCAAAGAACCCTGAAGAACTTAGGTGAAGATTCCTTGAATGGTGGTATTGGATGGCTTCATCCTTACTACAATGATCTTGGGGAATTTTGTTTTAAGAGATTTCAACCTTATGAAATCCTTCCATTTTGGAAAGATGCTGAACATACAGAACTTGATTTTGCTGTCAGACTGTATGAAATTGAAGCCTATGAAGGTGCAAAGGAAAAGACCATTAAAAAGGTTGAAGTATATAGCCTTAATGGTATAGATAGATACGTTTTAGAAGGTAATATGTTAATTCCTGATATTGAAAACCCTTCAAGTAATTATTTCAGTTTTACAGATGGTGAAGGTGAAGTGGTGGAATTAAATTGGGAACGGATCCCTTTGATTGCGTTCAAGTATAATGCCAAGGAAATCCCATTGATCACCAGGGTGAAGTCACTGCAGGATGGAATCAACATCATGCTTTCTGACTTTGAAAACAACATGCAGGAAGATGCAAGGAACACCATCCTGGTCATTGAAAACTATGATGGTGCAAACCTGGCAGAGTTCAGACACAACCTTGCAACCTATGGTGCAGTTAAGGTCAAAAGCATTGATGGTGCCAAGGGTGGTGTTTCAACCCTTACTGTTGAAGTTAATGCTGACAATTACAAAGCCATTGTTGAGATCTTCAAGAAAGCCTTGATTGAAAATGCAAGGGGTTATGATGCAAAAGATGAACGGATGTCAGGAACACCAAATCAGATGAACATTCAATCCATGTACAATGACATTGATTTGGATGCCAATGAAATGGAAACTGAATACCAAGCATCTTTTGAAGAACTTCTATGGTTCGTGAACACACATTTAAATTTGAGTGGAATAGGTAACTTCTTTAATGAATCGGTAGAAGTAATATTCAACAGGGATATGATGATGAATGAATCAACTGTCATTGATAATCTAGCCAAATCAGTTGGCATCCTATCCAATGAAACAATCATTTCACAACATCCTGGATAACTGATGTTGAAAAAGAACTTCAAAGGATTAAAGCTGAAAAAGAAGAAGCAATGGCTGATTATCAAGGTGCCTTTAATCCAATAAATGCAGGTGATGATAATGCCCAAGAATAATGGTTATTGGCAACGCAGAATGGAACTTATTGAAGAAATGCAGATCAAGAAAGGTGAAAACTACCTGAATGATCTTGATGATCAGTACAGAAAAGCTTCCAGGGAAATTGAAAGTCAGCTTTCTGTTTGGTACAGAAGATTTGCCAATAACAACAAAATCACCATGACTGAAGCAAGAAGACTTCTGACAACCACTGAACTGAAGGAATTTAAGTGGGATGTCAATGAATACATCAAGTATGGGAAAGAAAATGCTTTCAATCAAAGGTGGATGCAAGAACTTGAAAATGCTTCAGCAAGGGTTCATATTTCCAGGCTGGAAGCTTTAAGGGTACAACTGCAGCAACAGGTTGAAGTGCTTTATGGGAACCAGGTTGATGGTATTGATGATCTGTTACGTGGGATTTACAAAGATGGGTATTATCACACAGCTTTTGAGATCCAAAGGGGTTTCAATATTGGTTGGGATCTTCATTCAATCAATGACAATCAGCTGAATAAGATCCTAAGTAAACCCTGGACAATGGATGGTAAGACTTTCAGTGACAGGTTATGGACAAACAAACAAGCCTTGATTGGAAACCTTCAAACCCATTTAACACAGTCAGTCATTACAGGTAGATCACCTGATGAAATAATAAAAAGATTATCAGCACAATTTGGAACTGATAGGAATAAAGCAGGCAGGCTTGTAATGACTGAATCTGCTGCTTTTGCTTCTGCTGCACAGAAAGATGCTTTCAATGATCTTGATGTGGAACGCTTTGAAATAGTGGCAACGCTGGACAATAGCACTTCTGAAGTGTGTAAAGACTTGGATGGGCATGTATTTGACATGAAGGATTATGAAGTGGGTGCAACAGCACCACCATTCCATCCCTGGTGCAGAACAGTCACAGCACCTTATTTTGATGATGAATTCAGCTTGGGTGAACGTGCTGCAAGGGGTGCAGATGGTAAAACTTATTATGTGCCTTCTGATATGAAATATAATGACTGGTATGAAAAATTTGTGAATGGTGGTGATAAGAGTGAATAAGAATATTGAAGTAATTAATAAGGATCTGCTGGCAGTCAAATTTTCATTGCTTCCAATGATTAAGGAAATTGACTATACACCTGATGAAGAAATACCAGCGTTTGAAGAATTTGGACGTGTCACAGGTGATGGGATCCTGATTCTAAACAAAGATTATCCAGCCTTTAGAATATTTAAAGACTGGATGCCAAGACTTATGAAAAAGAAAGACAAACAGCTTAAAAGAGAAATCAAAGCTGCTGAAGCATTAAAGAATAAAACAGATTGGCATTGTATTTGTCAACCGAAATTTCCTCTAAATTCTAATCGAATTCTCCTCTAGTTAAGGTAAAAAAATTATTGCTTTTCTAACCAAAGTTTAGTTTCTTTTAATCTATAAGAATTACCATTCATATTTACAATATATGATTTATGTGTAAGTCTATCTATTATTGCAGCTGTCATTACTGGATCTTTAAATATTTCATCCCACCTTTCAAATGATAAATTTGTAGTTATTATTGTAGATTTTCTTCCTGCTCTTAAGGAAAGATAGGTGAATAAGAGCTCAGAGGCTTCTTTATCAAAAGAAATATATCCAAGTTCATCTGCTATTATCAAATCATATTTCTCAAATT
>NZ_JHVL01000083.1 GCF_000620125.1 Clostridiisalibacter paucivorans DSM 22131
AAAAACCTAGGTTCTATTAAAGTTGCCCTTTTTTAATCACTTCTTTTATTTTCTTTTAAAAATTCTCCTTGACATATTACCAGGTTGCTTTTTTGGTCTCTCCGTACCAACTTAAAATGGAGCAAAATAAAAACTCCCTGATACCAGGAAGTTTGGTCGCAAAATAATCACAGTTCACCTATGTTTATCCACAATATCTTCCCAGTATCTCGTACTAGATTAAAGATATACTATTAAGTTTCTTTTATTTACAATACCATTTAAATTAACAAAAGTCAATGAAAATTTCAATATTAGATCTTTATTTTCTATCGAAGAAAATACTTTTCCCTTTGGTCGTCAAAGGTATGCCATATATAATTCCAGCATTATTTCCCATTGTATTTACCTCTAATGCTACCTTACCTACACTAAACATAACTCTATTATCAACCCTATTATCTGCTGCTATAGAAACGGCAGAACCTACAGCTATGCCTAAATCTGTTATATCAAATGCACATCTTCCTTTTTTTTCATTTTTTTCTTTACAGTTTTCAAATCCACAAAAGCCACAATATTCTATGCCTCTTGTATTAAGTTCAGACCCTATAAGTACCAATGCTGCTGCATGTCTCACATTTTGAGCATCTCTAATAAAAAAATCTATCCCTTTGTCTTTTCCTATTCTCTCCATATGGTCTGCTAATTCATCTTTTTCTGCATCTGTCAATATTGTAGTAAGTATATTATCTATCCCCTTGCCCTTAGGAGCAGTTCTAGCAGCTACACACATCTTTTGTGCTACATCAATTATAGTGTTTTTCTCTATATCTTCACTATTATAAAACATATTACCTCTCCCCTCGTTATTATAAAATTAACTCTTGATAATTATATTCTATATATGGTTATACATTCCTTCATTTTTTATAGTTATATAAAAGTTCTATTTTTAACCTCCATTTAATTTTTACTTAACATAGTTTATTTATTATAAAATTAGAAATATATTATTTAATAAGTGAATAAATATATCATAAGAACATTATATTAGGAGGCGTAAATTTGAAAAAAATTTATGTACTAGATACTAGTGTACTTTTAGATGACCCCAATGCTATATTTACATTCAATAATAGTGAAATTGTAATTCCAACTGTAGTATTAGAAGAAATTGATAAGAAGAAAAGACTTGGAGATGAACTAGGGAGAAATGCCCGTACCATATCTAGAATTTTAGACAGGTTAAGAAAAAAAGCACGATTACAACACGGAGTCAAATTGGACAATGGAAGCATACTTAAAATTGAAATGAATCATAGACATCTCGAAAATGTAAAAAAGTATTTTTATGAAGTTAATAATGACAATAGAATATTGGCAGTTGCTATAAATCTACATCTTGAACAAAAAGGAAATTTAAATCCACGTCCAGTTATACTTGTTAGTAAGGATGTCTTAGTCAGAATTAAAGCTGATACTTTAGGTATAACAGCTCAGGACTATTCATCTGATAAAATAGTCAAAGATGACAATATATATTCAGGGTATGAAACTATAAAAGTAGACCCCTATATAATAGACGACCTTTATATAAAAAACTGTTTAACTATTAGCGACTACCCACTTCATAATCCTTCACTTCTTCCTAATCAATTCCTAATATTAAAAGACAAACTAGGATCCTCTAAATCAGCCCTTGTATACTTTGATTCAAATAAGAATACTTTAACACCTCTTAAATTTATGGATAAAGATATCTGGGGTATCTATCCAAAAAATGCCCAGCAAAAGATGGCATATGAACTATTGATGGATGACTCTATACCCCTAGTCACATTGACAGGTAGGGCAGGTACAGGTAAGACTTTATTAGCATTGGCTGTGGGGCTATATAAGACAGAAGAAATTAATAGATATAATAAGCTACTGGTAGGACGTCCAGTAATACCCATGGGTAAAGACTTAGGTTTTTTACCTGGAGACAAAGATGAAAAGTTGAGACCTTGGATGCAACCTATATATGATAATTTAGAATTTATATTTAGAAATCGGGAAGGAGATATTGATGGTATAGTTGCAGGATTAAGAAAAATTGAAATTGAAGCACTTACCTTTATAAGAGGTAGGACTATACCAAATCAATTTATAATTATAGACGAAGCTCAAAATCTCACAAAACATGAAATCAAGACCATAATAACCAGAGTAGGAGAAGGAAGCAAAATCGTATTAGTGGGAGATCCTGAACAAATTGACCATCCATATATGGATTCTATAAACAATGGATTAACTTATATTATTGAAAAATTTAAAAAATATAGGGAAGCTGGTCATATTACCTTTGAAAAAGGAGAAAGATCTTCACTGGCCCAATTAGCAGCTGATATATTATAATTAATACCAATTTAGTTTAAATTAATTATTTAAAGTGGCACCATCAAGGTGCCACTTCATTTTTATTTTACAAGCTTTGATATCTTCTTAAACTCCTCTGTTCCTGCATATCTACATAACTCAAACAATAGTGATTCATATGTAGTTATTATAGCACCATGAGCCCTCAAACGTTGGACAGCCATATTTTTATCATTTTCCCTCCTAGATGATACACAGTCTTCTACAAGTACTACTTTATATCCCTTCTCTAAAAGGTCTAATGATGTCTGTAGCACACATACATGGGTCTCTATACCTGCTATTATAAAAAACTCTTTTTCCAAGTCTTTTATTTTTTTCATGAAATATTCTTCATCACAACAACTAAATGTCATCTTTTCCATCGGAGTAAAATCTCCTATAGAATCACTTACATCCTTTACTGTTCCTCCCAGTCCTTTAGTATATTGTTGTGATACTAACAAGGGTATCTCTAAGATATTTAATCCCTCTATTAATGTCTTAAGATTTTTTATAGTTGTAGAGTTTTCATATATATGGGGCATTAGTCTTTCTTGTACATCTACTATTATACCTGCTGACTTCTCCTTTAATATTCTCAATAGACACATCTCCTTGTATAATATATTTAGGTTATCAAATAGGGAAACCTATAAAACCTTCTTTATTTATCTCTCAAAATCAGAGATAATTGTATTATTAGA
>NZ_JHVL01000084.1 GCF_000620125.1 Clostridiisalibacter paucivorans DSM 22131
TATCTCTTTGTAAAAGTGTAATAAGAAATAAAATAAATTAATATGCTTAGAACACTTTTAAGAGTGGTTCTAAACATATTATACGAGGAGATGAAAATTATGATTATTGGTTACACGACAGGGGTATTTGATTTGTTTCATATTGGACATTTGAATATGCTGAAAAACGCAAAATCAATGTGTGATAAACTAGTTGTAGGAGTAACAACAGACGATCTTGTCTCATACAAAAATAAAAAAGCGGTTATTCCGTTTGACGAAAGACTGGAGATTGTAAGAAACATCAAGTATGTTGACGCTGCTATCGCTCAAGAAAGTATGGATAAATTTGAGGCTTGGAAGAAATTGAAATTTGATGTTATGTTCGTTGGAGACGACTGGTATAATACTGAAAAATGGAATAATTTTGAGAAACAGTTTAATGAAGTAGGTGTAAGAATTATTTATTTCCCATATCATAAGGGGACTTCATCAACATTGATTAACGAAACACTATTGAATCTTCGTAGCGAGAAATAAAGCAAACTTCGTCCCCTTATGTGTTAGGATACAATTTTGTTAAGATTAGTTTGATCGAGCACCAAGTATCCCTGAGCCCCAAGTCACCAAGAAACTATTCCACATAGGAGGATGGGGACTGATAAAAGTATAGAGGGTACAGTAACGATTAACGTGACGAAGATAACGGGCATGAACAGATATGTAGTGTCCGTTTATTTTAAAAGGGAATTAACTAACAGAATATTGTATTGATGGATGAGATATGGGGGGGCGATTAAGTGGAAAAATTAGATGATACGATGCTTGATATAGTTAAATAGGGTCAGGCTCATTTTTAAACTATATGAGATATGAATGAGAATGTATAAAACATAGGACAAAAATCAAAAAATGTATTTATAACATCACGAATGGAAGATTAAATTATGAATCTATACAAAAGCATATCTTGGACATTAGTGGTTGTCTGGATGGCAATTATATTTTTGTTGTCATCTCAGGTTGTGGAGAAGTCCAATGATTTGAGCAAAGGTGTAACAAAGATTATTGTGGATACTGTTGAAAAGGTTAATCCTAAAGCTAATTTTAATATTAGAAGGTTTAATCATATATTGAGAAAAAACGCCCATTTTTTCGCTTATTTGATATTGGGCATATTAGTAATCAATGCGTTAAATGCAAGTGGAAAATGTGGATATAAGAGTGTAGCTTTGACACTATTTATTTGTGTGTTATATGCTATATCAGATGAAGTACACCAAATGTTTGTACCAGGGAGAGGTCCTCAAATTAAGGATGTATTTATAGATAGTGCAGGGACTATTGTTGGTATTTTGATGTATCTAATAATTTCACCCCTTGTCTTAAAGAGATGAGGGGTGAATTGTTTTTAGAAAGGCTGAAAGTGCCTTTAATTGTTCGGGAGTTAAGGATTTTGCACTGTCCAAAAGTTCCTTCAAACTATTATCTATTGTTTCTGATGTATTATCAGCAAAAAAATCTGACAATGTAATATCAAATACATTGCATATCTTTTGTAATGTTGGAACATCTGGGATGCGATTACCATTTTCTAATTTACTAATAACTGGCTGAGAGATATTGCATTTATCGGCCAATTCTTTAGTAGTTATATTGTGTTCTTTTCTAAGGCATTTAATCTTGTGACCAACATCCATTATTATATTCTCCTAACATTCTAATTTAGAATAATCTATAGTTTTATTGTAACTACAAAGGTAAAATAAAACAATTATTTTTCTAAAATAGAATAAAAATATTGACAATTATCCCAAATTAGAATAAAATTATAGATAGAGATATTCTACTACTTATTAAATCTTGGATCATCGGTTCTACCCATCAGATAGTCTACTGAAACTTCAAAAAAATTCGCTAGGGCATCTAGTTTTTCCATAGTTGTAGTTCGTCTACCTCTTTCAATATCACTTATTGCTGTATGGGTAAGACCAACTATATTTCCCAATTCAGATTGTTTAATATTCTTTTCTTTGCGTAATGTTTTGACACGATTAGCAAAAGTCTCTTTTGAAAACATATAAAATCTCCTTGACATTTCGCTAATAGCTACATACAATATAAAGTATAGTAGGCTAATAGCGAAGTATATTATTTAAGATATCATAAAGTTTATGGGGATAATCTTTATGATAACATTTTACCAATTTATTAATATTAATACAACTGATAAAGATAAAGCCTATTATTAATATTGTGGGATAAAGGGGGGAGATTATGTTGAAAGATCTCAATGAACTATTTGATGAAATGGTATTTATGAGATTAGATGACATAGGGGACAATGAGTTACTAAAAAATCATGAATACTGCAATTTGAGACATAATTTAATTACACTGTACAAAGCAATAAAGAATAGACTCCCAGAGGAATATAGACATTATATAGATGATTATGAATCCATCCAAGAAAGACAAAATGAACTCATAAGAAATATCATATATGAACAGGGCATAAAGGATGGCATGAGATTAGAATTTGAGAGAAATAAGGTAGTTAAATAGGGTCAGGCTCACTTTTAAACTTTATAAGATATGAATGAGAACCTATAAAACATAGAAGACAAACTAAAAAATGAATTAATAAACTAAAGACTACAGATATATTTATTGCAACAGAAAAGAACTAATCAAATTAAAAAGATTAGTTCTTTTTATATAACCCTAATTGTTAATA
>NZ_JHVL01000085.1 GCF_000620125.1 Clostridiisalibacter paucivorans DSM 22131
TTGCCTCCCCTATGAATTGCCATAGGGTTATTATATATTTCCTCTAGGGGAATTTTCAATTAGAATTTGGGGTACTTTTAGGATATCATAAACAGGCATTTTGCCTATTCTGCAATGCTTCAGGTGGAACTTGAAAGAAGATCAAAGAAAAGGGGTGATAAATAATGGCTACAATAAGAACTGCAATTCAAGTCACTGATGGGATGTCACCAGCAATCAAGTCTATGAATAAAGCCTTGAATATGACCATATCAAGCTTTGAAGCACTTCAGAACGTGTCAGGAAGGGCAATTGATACATCATCAATTCAAGCAGCAAGATCAGAGTTAAACAGGGCAGAAATGGCAATGAATAGCTTTGAACAGGAAATCAGAGAAACTAACGCTGCACAGCAACAGTTCAATAATTCAGTTTCAACTTCATCAGGTATGCTTGGTAAACTCAAAAGCCTTGCACTTGGTGTGGGTGTAGCCTTCAGTGCAAAGAAGATCATTGATTTTTCTGACAGCATGTCACAAACAACAGCAAGACTGAACCTGATGAATGATGGACTTCAAACCACTGCAGAACTTCAAGACATGATCTTACAATCAGCAAACAGATCCAGGGCATCATACATAGGTACTGCAGATGTAGTTGCCAAGTTAGGACAAAGGGCAGGGGATGCTTTCAGTTCTAATGAAGAAACCATTGCTTTTGCTGAAGCCTTGAATAAATCGTTTGTCATTGCAGGTGCAAGCCAACAGGAAATGGCTTCTGCAAGCTTACAGTTGACACAAGCACTTGGTTCAGGTGTCTTGCGTGGTGAAGAACTCAATGCAGTGTTTGAATCAGCACCAAACGTGATTCAGACCATTGCAGATTACATGGATGTTCCAATTGGACAGATCAGGAACATGGCTTCAGAAGGCATGATCACTGCTGATATAGTTAAGAATGCAATGCTAAGTGCAAGCAGTGATATTGATTCAACCTTCAGAGAAATACCAATGACATTCAGTCAAATAGGAACATTGATCAGCAATAACCTGATCCAAACATTACAACCAGCTATTCAAATGATTGGTAGGGGTGCAGCTTGGATTGGTGAAAACCTTGATTTAGTCATTCCAGTTGTTTATGGTTTGGCTGGTGCTGCTGCAACTTATGCTGCAGTGTTAGGTATTCAGGCAGCTGCTACATGGTATGCTAAGGTTGCACAAGATGGCTTGAATATGTCGTTACTTGCTAACCCTGCACTGTGGATTGCACTGGCAATTGGTGTCCTTATTGGGATGATCTATAAGTGGGTTCAATCCGTTGGTGGTTTGGAAGTTGCCTGGAAGATTGCAATGAATGGGATCCTGACTGCTTGGGATTGGGTGAAGATAGGATTTTTCACAGGTATTTATTGGATCCTTGATCTTTGGGATAAGATGAAGCTTGGGATGATGACAGCTGGAACAGGTATTGCAAACTTTATGGGTGATATGAAAGCAAGTGTCCTGATGATCCTTCAGAACATGGTCAATGGTGCCATAGACATCATAAATGGCTTCATAGGCACGTTGAACAAGATCCCTGGTGTTTCTATTGATACCATCAACAATGTCACGTTTGGAACGGATGCAGCACTTCAGAATGAAGCTGAAAAACAAGCAAGGAATGCTGGACTTGAAGCCTATAAGACAGAAATTGAATCCAATATGGCTGACAGGGATGCAGCACTTCTTCAGATGAAGAATGATGCTATTTCAGCAACTGCAGCAAGACAAGCTGACATTGACATTGCAAAAGCTGAAGCACTTGCAAAACAAAGTGATCCATCAAGTGGATTTGCTTTTGATGATATGGCTTATGATATGTCAGACACAGCATCAAACACAGCAAAGATGGCAAATTCAATGGATGCAAGCGAAGAAGAATTGAAATATTTGCGTGAAATGGCTGAACAGGAAGCTATTAATAGATTTACAACAGCAGAAGTTAAGATTGATATGGGTGGTATAACCAACAATGTCAGCAGTGAAACAGATCTTGATGGTATGATCACATACCTGGAAGAAAAGCTTGAAGAAGCTTACCAGGTTACAATGGAAGGTGTACACCCATAAAAGAATTGAACCCTTGGTTAAGTCCAGGGGTTCTTTTTTATTTGTAAAACTATGGTATAATTAAAACAAGGCTTCAGAAAGCTTTTCTAAGACGTTTTCAAGTCATGGGTATAGATTTATATAGGTAAAGCCAAAGGAAGCCAATTTAGACAAGCTGGAAGGGTAGGTGGAAGCATTATGTCACAACCAAAACCAAAGTTTATAGACAGTCCTTATTTTGTTGAAGAATATGGAAACTGGCACTTGTTAGATAATGCACCTGAAGAAGTAAAGAAAGAATTTGAACAATACATGAAAGAATCAGGAACATACAAGAAAGAAGGGGCTGTTTCAAAATATAGTTCCTAAATAAAAGAAAAAGAGCTAAAAAATCTATTGATTTTTCAGCTCTTTTTTAGTATGTTTTATCTGATA
>NZ_JHVL01000086.1 GCF_000620125.1 Clostridiisalibacter paucivorans DSM 22131
TTTCATTTTCAGAATCTGTTACTTCAGTTTTACTACATCCTATCAGTGAAAATGATAATACAATAATCAATAAAATAATTGATTTTTTCATAAAAACACTCCTTATAAATTTAAATTCGCTGAACATTAAATTACAAATATACAATCAAATTTGACAAATTGATTTAGATATAGCTCCCTTACTTCTTGCTATTTCACACCTTGTACCTCCACATGTATATTTGCTCACATTATATCATAATGCAATATTAGATGATAAATTAATATACTTTTATTAGTTATAACCATCACACATAAAAACCCTTATAACAACTATTTATAGCCATTATAAGGGTCTTATCATACTACTCCAATCATGCCATCTACGCCAAAGGCTTGATTCAATGAGAAGTTACTCCCACTCGATAAGTTAGGATGCAAGTTAAACTTATTTGTTTAGTTTTAGTAGCGTTTATATGGTATTTTGGATATTTTATTTGTCTTATTTGATGTTTGGTGAATTTTTAATATCAAAGTAATATCAATGGCTACTTATTAAAATAACAGTTTAGCATTTTATAAATCTATTTTGATTTAATCGTATCTAATTTCTTTTGTAAGTTACTAATCTTATTCTCTAGTGAAATGTTTATATCCTTAATGTTATTAATTTCTTTTTTTAAAAAAGCTAACTCTCTTAATTTCTTTTTTTTATTAATAGTATCTAGTCTAAGTTGCTCTTTCAGTTCTCTATTTTGTGCATCAAGTTCATTAATTTTCTCAGAAATTAGGTATTCTTTTAAAATAGGGTCTACCAGAATAGAAGCATATAAAGTATCATTTAGTTTTGACACAATGTTATTGTATTGTTTTTCTTCTTCCTGGGTTTTAAAATCCTATTTAACATATTTCCAATTTATAGCATTAAATTCTATTATAGGTATTTCTAAATCTCTAAACTCTTTTATCTCCAATTCATCGACTTTATGACTATAATATATTTCTATAGCTAACTTTCCAGCCCAGTTTTCATAATATATAGCTGGTTCTGATTTTGTAAAATACACCATCACATCTACTACTCTATACTTGGTTTCACTAGTGTATACAACCTCTTCTTGCACAGATTTATCAATATAAATTTTAACAGGTTGCCCCTTAACTTTTATATTAATAACTTCTAATCTAGAAATACACTCCTTAAAAAATTCGTGTCTATAGCTTTCTTCATAACCTTCATAAATTCTATTTGATTTATTTGATTGATATTTAAAATAACTTTTGCTAAGCACTCCATTTTTTCCTGAAACAAAAAACATTTTTTCCTTAAGATTAGTATTTTGATGAATGCTATAGATATTGTCTCTGCTTTTTTCCCAATATTCCGGTTCAAATGTTTTCCAATGAATTACATCCCAGATGTTGATTTTTTTATATTCTCCATTAATTAGTAAATCAGCGCTTCCTTTCATATATTCTCCTAATATTTGCTAATTCCCTCAATGCCTATCTCTTTCATATACTCATAAATCCCATTATAATATTCACATCTCCTTGTATGATCATTATCATCTCCATACGGGACATATATAACCATACCTTGTCTAGCTCTAGTTAGTAGCACTCTATAAGCATTTTTTAAGTACAATTTTTTGTCATTACTATTTATATTTATCCACTTATTACCTCTAAATTGTTTATAAATAAACTCTTCACCATTAAACCTAAAATCAGCGCCCCAAGCTACTAATGCGAAATCGAGCTCTAATCCCTGTATATCAAACTCCGTAGCTGTATCCTCAAGATAATATGATGATCTCACATCTAAGCAATCATTTAAAAACCAATTTTTTGCCTCAATATCATTCTTTACAAATATCCCTTCTGCTTTTAGTCTAAGTGCTCCAGAGCTTGCAATCATACCGTATCTTTCTGTGCCTCTAGCCTTATTTTTAATCCAGTTTTTAGCAGCAACCAAATCTCTTGTTATTACAATATCATAATTATCCTTCAGTGTATTAAAAAGTTCTTTAGCATCAACACACTCAACATCTAATAAACTCTTTACAAAACCAGATAAATTTTCACTTCTAAAAGAACGTAATGATACAGATAAATGAAGGTCTTCCTTAATATTTGCATTAATAGCTGATAGCATAGTATTAAGGTCTTTTCCCCTTCTATATTCGTCATCCGTAATTCTATTAGAAACAAATACATTCCAATCTTTATGCTTATACTTTATCGTCTCAAACCATTCTCCCAACCCTGCTTCTCCAGTGTTTATTTCTTGTCCACCACCAATAAGACAAATGATAACAGCCCAATCTTCATGTCTATTCATATATTGAATCAAGAACTCTGGTTCTGACATATCAAAGTCAAGTTGTCCTTTTTTAGTTTCGGTGTTTGTCAAGTAAGTTGTCATAGAACTTTTTTCTTAAGCTTCTCGTTTTTGTATAAATCATCGGTTGGATTAAGGCTTACTATTTCAACCT
>NZ_JHVL01000087.1 GCF_000620125.1 Clostridiisalibacter paucivorans DSM 22131
TATTAACAATTAGGGTTATATAAAAAGAACTAATCTTTTTAATTTGATTAGTTCTTTTCTGTTGCAATAAATATATCTGTAGTCTTTAGTTTATTGATTCCTTTTTTAGTTTGTCCTCTAAGTTTTATAGATTTCCATTCATGCCTCATAAAGTTTAAAAGTGACCCTGACCCCATTTATGTTATTATTTATTTCATAATACAATAACATTAATAAAAATTGACTCGTTTTGTTATTTATAGTATCATATAATTAGAAACGGGCATACTATAGTAATGAAAGGAGGCCCAAATAATGAAAGTTTTATCAACTAAAAAATTAGCTAAAACAGTTAAAAGCTTAAGAGAATCAAAAGGATTAACCAAAGAAAAACTAGGAAACTTAACTGGTATAAACAGAATTATGATTGGCCGCATTGAAAGAGAAAATTTCACTCCATCCATTATACAGTTTGAAGCTTTATCAAATGTTTTAGGTTTTGATCTTACAGAAATGTTTATGGAGAAAGAGGGAACTAACTCTTTTGTTGCTCTTCGAAGTGAAACATTAAGCGATAGTGAAAAAGAAGGCGTAGAGAAACTATTCACTATGATGTTGTCCCTTAGACAACAAATTCAATTAAGGAGATCATTTGAAAATGAATCAAATCATGCTTAATGAAGTACAAATAGATGAAATTCGAAAACTAGCCGAAGAAAAACGCCGCTCTTTAGGATTTGTAGGCGAAACACCTATTGCCAATGATATATTTACAATTCTTGATAAACTAGACATCATGTTGCTAGAGTATCCCATCGAACCTGAAGGTGATAGACCAGCTTTTTCTGCTGCAATCATGTATTCTGAAGAAAGTAATAAAAAACTTACTTTCATCGGTCTAAACACTGCAGATTATTACGACAAACAGATTTTTGCAATCGCTCATGAATTGTACCACTATTACACGAAATCTGGCTCACATCTGAGCAGACCAGAATATGAAAAAAATAACCTTATTGAGGTAAAAGCCAATCGATTTGCAGCAGAGTTTTTATTACCTGAAACTGTACTGGAAAGCATTGTACTAGATGAATTTAAGACATCTTCACTTGAAAAAATTCAACATAAAACACTGTTAAGATTTATTGCTAGACTTCACTGCACATGGTGGCTACCCTACCGTTCTCTTGTCAGAAGACTACACGAAATTGGAACAATTTCATCAGAACAGTATGCAGAGTTGTATGTTGTTGATGAAAGAAATCCTCGAGGTGAATATGGTAAAATAAGTCAGGCCATTAATAAGGAAGTATTTCTTAAACTAAATCAACCAACTAAAAATATTGGTACTTCCCCTAATAAAATCGAGGTCATAATTAGAAACTTTGAGGACAATCTCATAGATGAAGATAAATTTGCAGAAACTTTGAGCCTTTTTAATAAAACACCTGATGAATTTGGCTATGAGATAAAAGTCTCTCAAGATGACTTAGATGAGCTTGATGCTTTCTTCAGTGAGGAGGATGATGATGAAAATTAATCTTACCCATCCTAATCCAGCATTAATAAGTATTATTGAGAATCCAAAACAGATGATTACTTTAGATGCAAATTTCCTTATTCCTCCCGATAGAAGCCGGATTACTAAAAGAAGTATCGGGTTTGAACAATTCAAAAAAATTTGGTTAGATCCCATTTTCAGTGCCTTCCCAAATCTGGCAATTCACGAATCAGTGTATGACGAACTGGTTGGTATCTCTGCCCAAAAATATGTAGATGTAAAAAGGAATAGCAAACCACCTGAAATCATCGTTCATAAGGACTCCTCACTAACTGAGATTGAAAGAATCTTAAGAGATACCATCGAATCAAAAATTGCTTCTCTTACCAAATACGATCCAATGATTGATAATAAAGATGATCGTGGAGAAGTAAAATCTTTATCTTTTATTGCTGTTAAAGGTCTGCTTTATTTCGCAGCTCATGACAATAACGCCATTCAGCTCATTGAAAAATCAGAAGAATGGTCAACTGGGCTAGATAATGTACAAGCCATCAAAATGTATGAGTTAATCTACTATCTATGCAAAAATAATCTGGGAAGTAAAACAGCAATGAAAATGCTTTATAAATACCAGTACTATCTAACTAATCACGAAAAAAGTATAAATCCTAGCTGGGGAGATTTTTCCTCTAATATGGATAGTTTGTATGAGCTTAATGATACCACGTTGAATTTCTAGTTTGGTCATTATTTACATAGTAATGCTTTCCTATCTTATCACATCCCTAAGCTAGCCTTAAGATTATTAGTATTTTAAAACCTTCTTAACCTCTATAATTCACCATTGGCAGATAAGTCCCTATTCTTCTATTTACTTTTACAACACATAATCTAAAAAAGAGAACTAACCTTTTTATTTTTGATTAGTTCTCCATCTTGCAATAATGTATAGCTTTAATTAATAAAT
>NZ_JHVL01000088.1 GCF_000620125.1 Clostridiisalibacter paucivorans DSM 22131
CAATATGAAAGTTGCAGTAGCTAGATTTGTTACTAAAACAGAAAAAGCACCTACAGATGACCTTTTAAAAATATCCATGTATTATGGATTCAAATATAGGTTTTGTAATACTAGACGTGGAAATGAAAAAGGGCATGTAGAAAGATCCGTTGAATATATAAGAAGAAGGGTATTTAGCAAAAAAGATAAATTTAAAACACTAGAGGAAGCAAATAAATATTTGGAAAAAGAACTAGAAAAACTAAACTCTAAAGAGCAGAAACAAAGAGAAAATAAAAGTGCAAAAGAAATCTTAAAAGAAGAACTACCTTACTTAACAAAACTTATGCCACCATATGATATTTCAAGGGTTGCAGAACTTAGAGTGAATAAATATTCAGTAATAACTGTAGACGAAAATAAGTACTCAGTACCTGATTCACTAGTTGGAGAATTTGTAACAACCAAGGTATATCCAGAGAAAATATTAGTTTATCACCATAATACTAAAGTAGCAGAACACATAAGAAGTTTTGGTTCCCATACTTGGAATATAGAAATAAATCACTATCTAAACACATTAAAAAAGAAGCCTGGAGCAATTCATAGAAGCACAGCCATGCATCAAATGAATCCCAAGCTTCAAAACATTTACAATAAATATTATACCGAAAATCCAAGAGATTTCATAGAACTAATTGAACTAATTTCAAAAGAAGGTCTTGAAAGCATTGAAAAAGCAATAATATCATTAGAAAAAATTAGTCCTTTAAACATAAATACAGAAAAGATAAAACTTTTATGTAATAGAAAAGAAGAAATAAAGACAAATAAAGAGTACAAGAATACAGAAATAGAAAAACAATCAAAGTCAATATTAAACCATTATGGAAATCTACTTAAAAATTCATCAGTAGATTTTGATAAGGAGGCTTTGATAATATGAAAATAGATAAAAACAACGAAAGAATAAAAGAAATAGCAAAAGAACTAAAACTTGCATATACAATTAGAAATATAGAAGAAGAAATAAAAGAAGCAAATATAAAGAACTTAACATATGAAAATTTTCTTTTATCTCTGTTAGAAAGTGAACATGACTTAAGAAAAGCTAATGGAATAAAAAATAGAATAAGACTTGCTAAGTTCCCATATAAAAAACATATAGAAGATTTAAGTCTAGAAGATTTACCTGAAGATGCCAGAGATAAAGTAAAAATATTTTCATCTCTAGAATTTATAGAAACAGGTCAAAATATAATACTTGCTGGGAATCCTGGAACAGGTAAAACACATATGGCCATAGGACTTGGAATTAAAGCTTGTAACAAGGGATATAAGGTACTCTTCACTACTATCCCTTTACTGGTAAATGAATTGAAAGAAAGCAGGTCAGAAAAAACATTAAGGGCCTTTGAGAAGAAATTTGAGAAATATGATTTGATAATAGCAGATGAACTTGGATATATTTCTTTTGATAAAGAAGCCTCTGAGCTCTTATTCACCTATCTTTCCTTAAGAGCAGGAAGAAAATCTACAATAATAACTACAAATTTATCATTTGAAAGGTGGGATGAAATATTTAAAGATCCAGTAATGACAGCTGCAATAATAGATAGACTTACACATAAATCATATATTGTAAATATGAATGGTAATTCTTATAGATTAAAAGAAACTAAACTTTGGTTAGAAAAGCAATAATTTTTTTACCTTAACTAGAGGAGAATTCGATTAGAATTTAGAGGAAATTTCGGTTGACAAATACA
>NZ_JHVL01000089.1 GCF_000620125.1 Clostridiisalibacter paucivorans DSM 22131
AAAGTTAAATACCAAACTTCTTACAAAGAAGCCACCGTTGCTTGTCTCGGTGGTAAGTTCACATAGAATGATATTTGAGAGTGGATAAAAATTAAGGGGGAGTCATAGTGCAATATAGAAAATTTGGTAATCTTGGATTTGAAGTATCTGCGTTGGGATTTGGATGTATGAGGTTTCCAACAATAGATGATGATAATGGTAAGATAGATGAAAAAAGAGCTATTGATATGATTAGATATGCTATAGATAATGGAGTAAACTATATAGATACGGCATATCCTTATCACCAAGGGAATAGTGAACCATTAGTGGGAAGGGCATTAAAGGATGGATATAGGGAAAAGGTAAAATTAGCAACTAAATTACCTAGTTGGCTTATAAAGACAGAAGAAGATTTCGATAGATTATTAAATGAGCAATTGGAAAGATTACAATCAAAGCATATAGATCTATATCTAGTGCATACATTAAATAAAAATTTTTGGAAAAATTTAACCGAATTAAATCTATTGAAATTTTTAGATAAGGCAAAGGCAGATGGCAGAATAAAACATGTAGGATTTTCTTTCCATGACTCTATTGACCTATTTAAAGAAATAGTCGATGCATATGATTGGGAGTTTTGCCAGATACAATTAAATTATGTAGATGAAAGGTATCAAGCAGGAATAGAGGGTCTTAAATATGCGTCTAGTAAGGGTCTTCCAGTGGTAATTATGGAGCCTATAAAGGGGGGAAAGCTTGCAAGAGAGCCAAAGGGGGAGCTGAAAAAGATATTTGATAATGCCCCTGTACATAGGACACCAGCAGAGTGGGCATTAAAATGGCTATGGAATAAACCAGAAGTTACTGTGGTTTTAAGTGGTATGAGCACAGAGGAGCAATTAAAGGAAAATTTACAAATAGCAGATAGATCTTTAGTCAATACATTAAACAAGAAAGAGATAGAGTTCATAGATAGTATAAAAAAATTTTATAAAGATAATGTGAAAGTAGATTGTACAGGATGCAAATACTGCATACCATGTCCACAAAAGATAGCAATACCAGATATTTTTGAATTATATAATGATGGATATATGTATGATCTTTTAGATAAGTCTAAAAAATCTTATGAGTCTGTAATCGATAAAAATAGAGATGCATCACAATGCATAGAATGTGGAAAATGTGAGGCAAGTTGTCCTCAAAACTTACCTATAATCACTGATTTGAAGAGGGCACATAGAGATTTAATCTAAATTGAGATAGTAAAAGGAACTAAAAGGGGCTGTTTCAAAATATAGTTCCTAAATAAAAGAAAAAGAGCTAAAAAATCTATTGATTTTTCAGCTCTTTTTTAGTATGTTTTATCTG
>NZ_JHVL01000090.1 GCF_000620125.1 Clostridiisalibacter paucivorans DSM 22131
AATAATCTTTATTAATGAAGAAATGGTTTCTAATGATAACTTACAGAACAAAAGCATCTATTCTGTCTTTAAAGAATATCATTAGTTGATTAAGGACTAAGTCCCAGTTTTTATAGTTTCTGTTCCATTTCTTCATTACATTTTGCCCCGCCAAATAAAGCATTTTTTCAAGGGATTGATCAGAAGGAAACACTGATTTTGCCTTAGTTACTTTTCTAAATTGACGATGTAAACTCTCAATTATATTAGTAGTATACATAATCTTTCTAACATCCTTCGGAAACTTAAAGAAGGGTGATAATACATCCCAGTTAGCTTCCCAGCTCTTAATAGCAAAGGGATACTTATTATCCCATTTTTCTTTCACCTTAAATAAATTTTCTAAAGCTTCTTCTTCATTAATAGCTGTATATACTGTCTTAAAGTCCTTTGCAAATTCTTTTCTATGTTTGTAAGATACATATTTAAAGGAGTTTCTAAGTTGATGTATGACACACCTTTGAATTTCAGATTTAGGATAAGCTGCATTAATAGCTTCCTTTAATCCAGTTAATCCATCTACACTAAATATTAGAACATCCTCTAAACCTCTATTTTTCAATTCATTAAGTACTCCTAACCAAAACTTTGAAGACTCACTTTCCCCTATCCAAATACCTAAAATATCTTTAAATCCATCTAAATCTATACCTAAAACTACATAGGCAGCTTTACTCTTAATATGACCTTCTTCTCTAACTTTATAGTGAATAGCATCCATAAAAACAAAAGGATAAACAGGCTTAAGAACTCTATTTTGCCATTCTTTAACACGGGGTATTATCTTATCAGTTATTTTACTAACCATCTCTGCCGAGAGCTCAATGCCATAAATATCATTTAATTGATCATGGATATCCCTGGTAGACATACCTTTGGCATATAGAGATATTACTTGTTCTTCTATGCCTGATATATTCCTTACATTCTTAGGTACAGCTATGGGCTCAAATTCACCATTTCTATCTCTAGGAACTCGTATTTCCATCTCACCAAACTTTGTTTTTAGATTCTTTTGTGTGTGACCATTTCTTCGGTTATTAGTTCTTTTGTTTTTCTTATCTCCTTTGTCATATCCTAGTTCTATATCTAACTCAGCCTCAAGCATTTCCTGTAGAGCATCCTTAAACATTTCTTTAAGGAATGAATGGAGATCATCTGATGTTTTTAAATTTCCCCCTTTAATCATATCTCTTAAAACTTCTTTTGGTAATGTACTCATAACAAAACTCCTTTCTGGTTTAATTATTATTCTAATTATTGCCAGAAAGGAGTAATTTTTTTCACAAAAGCACACATTTTTTTACATTACC
>NZ_JHVL01000091.1 GCF_000620125.1 Clostridiisalibacter paucivorans DSM 22131
AACAATACAATATAGGTGATACATATATAATATTATTCATAATCAATACTATACTCCCTCCTTTTTGAAATAATTGGGATATATCCCAATTATTTTAAAAAGCATCAAACCTCTTCTTTAACTGTTTTAAAGAAAGAATATATGTAGGAAATTCTGCAGCACTATATCCCATGTCAACAAATGTTTGCACGTTTGATATATAATCAGATACAGATGACACTGTCGAAGTTATTAATGTTATTGTTGCAGCCTTCCATCCATTCTCCTTAAGCTCAAAACCTGCTTCAGCCATTATCATAAATCCTTCTACAACTTTACCATATGGAACAACATCTAGCACTAAATCAAAAGCATCTAAGGCTAAATCTTCAATCCTTCCTTCTAAATCTTCAGCTAAATAAATAGAATTTTCCAGATTATCTAAAAACATTCTTGCTGTTTCTTCCCATTCCTGTATTTCATCTAAAGCTGTGCCTCTTCCTTTATCCATTGTTTCTAACGACCCATCTGATTTTGGTACAGTTAGTCTATAATATCTATAGTTATTTGTTGCTCTTCTTTCATGATATGAAAAATATCCCATAAAACTATCTAATTCTTCATCATAAGTTTCGCTTCTAGGAGTAATTTCTGTATGCACATCAGCATTTCTTATTTTTTCTAGCTTATTTTCAATAGAATCTAAATTAATTCTTACTTTTTTTACATCTCCTTTAAAATTTTCAAATACTTTAATATATTTTCCTTCAATTTTCGATACCGCATATCCATCTTCAGAAACAGAAATTGTAGTATTATCATCAAACGTTTTTATATATGTAGATGAATTTGATTTTTTATAATTAAAATCGATGTTTTCATTAGCAAATAAATCCTCTTTTTCTTTTAATTTACCGGCTTTAGTTAAGGCTTGTACATAATTATTCTCAATTTTATCGTAATTTACTTTACTATAATTTATTTTGCCTATTCTATTTACAGCAAATACACTTGACACATTTACACAAAGTATACATACAATCATAATAATTGACAAAACCTTTTTCACTAACTTCATCTCCTCGTATAATATGTTTAGAACCACTCTTAAAAGTGTTCTAAGCATATTAATTTATTTTATTTCTTATTACACTTTTACAAAGAGATA
>NZ_KK211075.1:0-12459 GCF_000620125.1 Clostridiisalibacter paucivorans DSM 22131
AAAGAGTAAAATATATAAGCATAAAACAGCCTCTATTCCATTTAGGAAATGCGCTGTAACCAATGGAAGAAGGGCAATACAGAAAATGCTAGGTGATAGATGTGCAAGTAACCTAAAGCTAAGCTTTTAAAGATATCGTTTCTAATAATATTAAATACAGGATATCTATGCCCTAACGGTCAGTAATGAGGATATAAAATTGAAATATAACAATGTCTAAAATAATTTCGCCCTAACGGGTGTTAAATACATAAATTTAAAACCTAAAAATCAATAGTTATTGGATGATTAAATCTAAAGAAAAATAATTGCCAACTATTACTTGACAGTAACATTTTATTCCATCAATAGAAACCATTCCTTTGTTATGATATTATTAAATATGTATATTCTTAATATATATTGAGGTGAATTGTATGTTTTTTAACTTTAGAAACAGAAATAAAACTATAAGAGAACTGAGAAAAAAACAAGGCTATACTGCTAAAGAATTGGCTATCAAAATAAAAGTAAGCACCAGCCTTATTTCTAAGATAGACAATAGAAAGCTAAAACATATACCTGAACCACTCAAATCAAAATTGCTACCATCATTAAAAGGAAATAAGTAAATATAAAAAAAGTAGTTGGCATTTATACAAACTACCAACTACTTTTTTTACTTTTGTCATTGACCTAATATTAAGCCTTAAAGACCCCTACTTACTTTACTATAATTTTCTTTGCATTGGAAATAGGAGGCAGACTCCTTGTAACAGCTAAGTCATGAAATACATCTACATCCATTTCCTCTTTTAGATCTTCAAATTTTAATTCTTCATTATCTTTATTGACTATTTTAGTCTCTTCACTTATATTTAAAACCATTCCATTCATTCTATCACCAATCAGAATTTGGCTATTTTTATTGGTCATAATTTTAGTAATCTTTCCTGTTTTTATATCTATTTCATCTAATACTTCTATTCTCTTAGCAGGTGACTGTGGAGGTATGCTATATGTTATCATAGGTCCATAAAAAGTCCTTACTCTATCACCTTCATTTAAGTCTTCTATATCCAACTTTTCATTTGTCAATGGATTTACTATTTTTGTCTCATCTCCAATATATAATTTGATTTGACTTTTCTCTTCACTCCCCAATATATTTTCCTCTACCAATATGGAAATATCTTTATCTGTTTTACTTATAGAAACAATATCTCCAACCTTAGTTGACAACAAATCATCTATATTTGAAGATTGATCACTGCGAATATTTATAATGCCCGTCTCATCAGTACTTACCTGTGCCCTCAATACATCCTTTACAAATTTTAGAGGCACATAAGTATTGCCTTCATTAATTTCTGGTATAGTTCCTAACTGCATTGGTGCCATTCTACCAAAACTATAATAATCCTCATCTACTTTTACCATAATATATTGATTTTCTTTAATCAATTCAATAATCCTCTTTTCACCATTCCACTTTACTTCATATCCTAAAGCCTTACCTAATCTTCTTAAGGGTATCATTATATCCCCATCTTTACTGACATATACCCTTGTTTCTTTTAGGTCTAATCCTTTACCATTTATTACCATAGTAAAATCTGTGTCTAAGTCCATTGGACTATCATCATTTGTAGTAACTATTTTAGTAGTGGTCACAGGACCATTTATCTCTTTTTTATTTGGATTATATTCAGCTGATACAATTGTACTAGATACAAATACTGTTCCTGCTATTGTCAATACAACTATATTTTTAAATTTCATTTTATTCTCCTCCTAATAACTTTTGTTTTACTACTTTAGACTCAATCCAAATAAAAAAGTTCCATTTTAAACACATATTAAAACATATTAAGTAAAATACCTGCTGCCACTGCTGAACCTATAACCCCTGCTACGTTAGGTCCCATCGCATGCATAAGTAAAAAATTTGATGGATTTTCTTCTTGTCCTACCTTCTGTACAACCCTTGATGCCATAGGCACTGCTGATACCCCCGCTGCCCCTATCATTGGATTGATTTTCCCATTACTTAATCTATACATAATCTTACCAAATAGTACCCCAGAAATAGTTCCCACTGAAAATGCAACTAACCCCAATGCAACTATCAATAATGTACTCTCTTGTAACAGAACATCTGCAGTAGCCTTGGCTCCCACTGTTATTCCTAAAATTATGGTAATTATGTACATAAGGGAATTCTGAGCTGTTTCTGCTAGTTTAGGTACTACTCCCGATTCTCTTATAAGATTGCCAAACATCAACATGCCAATCAACGGTGCCGATGATGGCAATAATTTTATCGTAAATATTGTAACCACTATGGGAAATATTATTTTTTCTTTTTTACTAACTGGTCTCAATTGACTCATTTTTACTTGTCTTTCTTCTTTGGTTGTAAGAAATCGTATAATAGGTGGTTGAATTATTGGAACCAATGCCATATAGGAATATGCTGCCAATGCAATTGGCCCCAACAAATCAGGTGCCAATTGACCTGTTAAAAATATAGCCGTAGGTCCATCTGCTCCGCCTATTATGCCTATTGATGCTGCTTCCTTCAAAGGAAATCCCAACAATACTGCACCAATAAGAGCAAAAAATATTCCAAACTGTGCAGCAGCCCCCAACAAAATACTCTTTGGGTTTGCTATTAATGGCCCAAAATCTGTACTGGCCCCTACACATAAAAATATCAATGGCGGATAAATTCCCCTCTTAGTGCCTTCATATAAATAATTTAATAATCCATCTTCAGCCATTAATCCCGTCCCGGGTAGATTTACTAAAAGCATACCAAACGCTATAGGTATTAATAGATATGGCTCATACCCCTTCTTAATGGCTAAATACAAAAATGCACAGGCAATTGCTAGCATTATTATCTCAGTTATACTAGTTTCCAATATACCTGTACTAGACCAAAAATTATGCAATACTTCCCCCATTTAGTGTTCATTCCCTTCTATTTAAGCTAAAGTTATCAATACTTCTTGAGCCTCTACTTGAGCACCCTTAGATATATTTATACTAGAAACTACCCCATCCTTTGATGCAATTATTTCGTTTTCCATCTTCATAGCCTCTAATATAATCAAGACCTGTCCCTTCATTACTCTTTCTCCCTCTGTTACCTTAATATCTGTTATTAGTCCTGGCATGGGAGCAACAACAGGCTCTCCATTGCCAGGAGTATCTACATTATTTGATTCAACTTTTTTGACTGGTTTAACAGGCTCAATGGATTTAACTGGTTTAACAGGTCTTGGGGTTTTCACTTCTGGTTCTGAGGATTCTACCTTTTCAACCTCTATTTCATATACTTCTCCATTTAAATGAATTCTATATTTATCCATTTTTTTACCTCCCAATTTATTTAACTGACCTTTTTTATACTCTTAATTCTGATATTAGACATCTTATCCCTTTCACTAGAAGCTATTGCCGCAGTAAATATAGCTGCTAATACTTGATTATCTTTTATATCTATATCATTACCATCTTTTTTATGATTAGTTTTATTCTCAACAAAGGATATATTGCCTTTGCTTTTTCTATCCTTAAATACAACCTTAAACCCTTGCAATATCATCGATATACAAAACAAAGTAATAAATACAACAATCATACTTACTGCTGTCACATTTAAACTTTTAATTATATCTGACATAGCTAACATTTTTATACCCTCCTTTTAATCTATAGATAATTCAATATGATATACTTCTGGTTCTCTATCTATCAAAAATTTCTTAGTAATCTGTGGAAATAAAGCATAAGACAGTATATCTTCTTCAGACTTATATAATCCCTCTATCTCCTCTTTATATTTATCAAAGGCATCTTCAAGCAAATCTGCTGGTCTTTGGGTTATTACTTTTTCATCTCCTATAATTTTTTTCTTAATATTTTCTTTTATAGGTGCTGGCGATTTTCCATAATATCCTTTAACATAATCCTTAATCTCTTTTGGTATCATCTTGTACCTATCCCCTGTCAGTACATTCATCATAGATTGTGTACCAACCATCTGACTCAGTGGTGTTACCAATGGAGGATATCCTAATTCTTCTCTAACCCTTGGTATTTCAGCTAAAACCTCTTCATATTTATCCTCTGCATTCTGAGATTTTAATTGGGATAAAAGATTAGAAAGCATTCCTCCTGGAACCTGATAGATTAAAGTCTTTGGTTCTGTTTCTAATACCTTAAGATTTAATGTGCCATCTTCTATATATTTTCTTTTAATAGGTTTAAAGTACTCTGCTATCTCCTCTAATAGATTTAAATTAAGTTTGGTATCCCTATCAGTTCCTTTATATGCCATGACAAAGGGTTCTGTAGGTGGTTGTGATGTCCCTGTTGCAAAGGGACTTATTGCTGTATCTATAATATCTACTCCAGCCTCTATAGCCTTCATATAAGACATTTGTGCTATTCCACTAGTACAATGATTGTGGAACTCTATGGGTAAGTCTGTTATCTTCTTTATAGCTTTTATCAATTCATAGGCCCTATATGGAGTCAATATACCTGACATATCTTTAATACATATAGAATCGGCACCCATATCCTCCATTGCCTTTACCTTTTCTAAATAATAGCTTTTTGTGTGTATTTTACTGGTGGTATAAGATATAGCACATTGACAATGGGCACCTGCTTTTTTTGTGGCCTTAATCGATGTCTCTAAATTTCTTATGTCGTTTAATGCATCAAATATCCTTATGATATCAATTCCATTTTCTACAGACTTGTAAATAAATTTTTCAACTATATCGTCGGGATAGTGCTTATACCCCAATATATTCTGCCCTCTTAAAAGCATTTGAAGTTTTGTATTTTTTACTTTAGACCTAATTTTTCTCAATCTTTCCCAAGGGTCTTCATTTAAATATCTAAGGCAAGCATCAAATGTAGCTCCTCCCCACACCTCCATGGCATGGTATCCCACATTATCCATCTTTTCTAGAATAGGTAACATTTCTTCAGTTTTTAATCTCGTTGCTATCAAAGACTGATGTCCATCCCTCAAAGCAGTCTCTGTAACTTTTAATTTTTTCACCATTATCACCCCATCTATCTATTTAATAGCCTCTTCTATCCTTTTCAGACCTTCTTTAATATTTTCTAAACCAGTTGCATATGATAACCTAATATAATTATCGTTTCCAAAACCTATTCCTGGTATTACTGCAACCTTAACAGTATCCAATAAATACTGTGCAAAATCCATAGATCCCTTTATTTCTGTTCCATTTAATTTTTTACCTATTATTTTGGATATATTTACCATCACATAAAATGCCCCTTCTGGTCTTCTACATGATAAGTTATTTATAGAGTTTACTTTTTTAACCATATAATCTCTTCTGTGAATAAATGCATCCACCATTTTATCAATAGCATCTTGATTTCCACTTAATGCTTCAATACTTGCATATTGGGCCACTGTATTGGGATTAGATGTAGCATGACTTTGGATATTAGTCATTATTTTTGCTATCTCTTTATTACATGCTGCATATCCTATTCTCCACCCTGTCATTGCATAACATTTAGATACCCCATTTATCACTATAGTCAAATCTTTAATTTTGTCTCCCAATGATGCAATACTGATATGCCTTCCAGAATATATTAGTTTTTCATATATCTCATCTGAAATTATGTATATACCATTTTCTACTGCTATCTCTGCTATCTCTTGCAACTCCTCTTTTCCATAGACAGTACCCGTTGGATTATTGGGGCTATTTAATAATATTGCTTTGGTATTCTTATTTATAGCATTTAATAATCTCTCTTTAGTATATTTAAATCCGTCTTCTTCTCTCGTTTCAACCAAGACTGGCTTTGCACCAGCCATCTTCACCAGTTCAGGATAACTGACCCAATAAGGTATAGGAAGTATGATTTCATCCCCCTCGTTGCATATAGCTTGAAATGTGTTAAATAACGCATGTTTAGCACCATTTGACACAACTATATTTTCAATTTCATAATCTAACCTGTTATCTCTATAAAATTTATCACATATTACCCTTTTTAGCTCTGGCAATCCAGACGATGCCGTATATCCTATTTGACCACCTTCTATAACTTTAATCGCTGCATCTCTAATATTTTTAGGTGTATTAAAATCAGGCTCTCCTGCTCCAAAACTTATAACATCTTCCCCTTCATTCTTCATCTTTTTAGCCTTTGCTGTAATTGATAAGGTTATAGATGATGATATCTTACTATTCTTTTTAGATAACAATAGAAGCCCTCCCATTAAAATGATTTATTTATTATCACTAGAATTAACAATCTATTACAAATTCTTATAATATGCTATAATTTTATTAGCAATATCTTATTTTGAGTTCATTGTAACATGTTATTTTTTGGATGTATATGGATTTAATAAGGGATTGCATATGTTCTGCTTAAATAAAAAAAGTATATTTTTATTTTTCTTAAAAATCATAAGGGGGGCTTTTTTATGGATAATACCGACTGGGATATAATTAAGATTCTTCAAACTCAAGGTAGGATTCCCATGAAAGAATTAGGTAAAATGGTGGCTTTAACACCTCCTGCTGCCGCTGAAAGAGTTAAAAAACTTGAAGAAAAAGGAATTATTGCAGGGTATAAAGCTATTATAGATCCAAATGAACTAAATAGAACCATAAATGCATTTATAAATGTAGATATGAAAGTTGAAAAACATGAGAAGTTTAAAGAGTTTGTAAACAATAATAAATATGTAACTCAATGTTATCATGTTACAGGACCCTATTGCATGATTATAAAAGCTAGATTTGACAAAATGTCCGCCTTAGAAGAGTTCATAGGTCAAGTTCAAGTCTTTGGAAATACAGAAACATTTATTATTTTATCTAGTCCTGTTGAAGATAAAATATTGGAACCTATAAAATAGTAATCACTAAATAAATTTAGCTAGTAGTTGATTGAAGAAATCCTATGGATTTCATCGTTTAACTACTAGCTAATAACCGTTAACTACTAACTTTTATTTGTCATAAATATATTTGTCAACAATCTGAATATACCGCTACAAATCAATACACTTTCTTCTTACAAATATATATCTATCTTTTATCCCAAAAGGCATATGACCCACTGCTATAGTCACCATTTGATCTACTATCTAGATGTATATATTTATCGTAGAAACCCACTCCACCACCTAAATTGTCTTGAGCACATAGTTCAATCCATTTATTCTTTATATTATTATAAAATTCCTCAATCCTTTGTTCATTATATTTTTCTAATTCATCCAATGGAAGTAGAAAATCAGTAGCAATACCTAAAATATGCTTGCTATTGGGACTTCCCCCTACTTTTGCATTATATTCCTTTGTCCTATAACCACTACTTACTACCATTGGCCTGATATACCAACTTCTAAACTTCTGTAATCTGAATATATGATCCAACACCTGTTCGTTTAATAATATCTCAAAATTATCTTTACAAACAAACTCTCTTATATTAAAATTTTTGGTTATTTGTCCATCATATATTATCATTCTATTTCACCTTCTTTATATCATTATATGACTAATGATTCAACTGTTTGAAGAGGAATGAAAAAAACTCTGTGATTTTAAAATCACAGAGTTTTTTTTAGTAGATTGTCATAATTTTCATAAGCTATTAAATTTATTTCTTGTTCAGTATATCCCCGTTGTCTCATCCCATTGATAAGATTTAGTATATCGGCTTCTGATGACAACCCTTTTACAGTAATTGAATTGGTTATAGGGTCTGGTAATCCCACATATGATGTAGGTAAAAAGTCACAGAAATCAAAACCAAATCCAATATGTTCTATACCTATCAAATTCTTTATATAATCAATTTGGTCTATTAAACCATCTATATCCTGTCTATTTTTATCATCATTGACAAATACGCTTACAGCATTAATACCCACTAATCCTCCACTTTTTGCAATAGCTAATAATTGTCTATCATCAAGGTTTCTATTTACTTTTGCAAATTCCTTAGCATTTGAATGGGAAGCAATAACAGGCCCTGATGCTATATCAATTACATCCCAAAAGGAGTTTTGGTTCAAATGTGACACATCTAAAATCATTCCCAATTCTTCTATCTTTTCAATAGCCTTTTGTCCCAATTTAGTAACTCCATTTATATTGTTACTGACACCTGTAGCTAATGTATTTTTTTCATTCCATGTCAAAGAAGCATGCCTCAAACCTATATCTTTATAATATGACGCTATTAAATCTATATCATCTTCAATATGCGCTAATCCCTCCATTCCAATTACAATATTAATCTTATCTTCCTGAAATCCTTTATTAAAGTCTTCGTACCTCTTGACAATATTAAGCATATCGGAAGCTTCTTCAAATTCTTCCATCATTGAATTTATAATTTCCTTTGTCCTTTCCTTTGGTCTATGGAGATTTTCAGGATCAGTCCAGATTACCCATATAGCTGATTTTACTCCTGATTTTAAAAAGTTTTGATAGTGATATCTTCTAAAAACATCTTTTTCTCCATTTAATCTCCTCAAGTTTATATCAGACAATATATCTGAATGTCCATTAAATATCATATGTATATCCCCCTAAATTTCTTGTTTTGAATCAAATTAAAATATTACCCACGATAATTCCTAGATAATTACCAATAACATATCCTAATACAGAAACCAAAATCGATGGTCCTACTAAAGATGTCCAGCCTTTAGCACTTGCCATTGCAGGAGCAGTTGCTGGACCACCTACATTGGCATTTGAAGCAATAATAGCTTCTTCTAAATTAAATTTGAAAATTTTAGCTCCAACAAATGCTGTTAACATATTCATAGTTACCATTATCCCACAAAATACTAAAAGTAGAGGCGCATTATAAATAATCTCTGCTATAGATGCTGGTATACCAATTACTGACATAAAAATAGCCATAAAAAACATACCTATTTCCTCAGCGCCCTTTAATGAAGAAAAGAATTTAGGATTAAATGTTGCTAATAACATAGTTATAGTAGTCAATATAAAATACATATTTCCTAACACTGAATTTAATATCTCTAGAAACTCATTAGTTTTTGGAATAATTGCAGAGAAAACGTTTGCAAGTTCAGTAGACACCGCTATTATTATAAATGAACTAGCAAATACAAATGCAATATCTCTAATGGTAATTTCAGTCTTTTGTAACTCATTGGATTGTTCACATGTTGCAGCTATTGTTCCTATAGATTCAGCTTCATCTATTAATGGATGAGAAAAATGCTTTCTGAAAAAAGGTATGGACGGCAACGCCAATAGCACAAAGAAGTATAATGCCATCAATAAATTATCGGCAACTGTTGCAGAAGCAACAAGATCACTGGGTACATTAAAAGCATGAGATAAAGCTACAAAATTCACTCCACCACCTATGTACGAACCAGTCATTATTGTAGCTACATATTCTAATCTAGGTATATGTTCATGCAAAGCCATATATCCAATAAATGCACCTAATACAGTACCAATTCCCCCAATAACAAACATTCCTAATAACCTACCACTTTGCTTCCAAATCTTTTTTACATTACAGTTAAACAATAGCATGGGAATCGCTAGAGGAATTATATAATTCCATACATCATCGTATACTGGAGATTGTGTAGGAATAATATGTAGATTAGATAAAAGCAACCCACCTACCAAAGCAATAATTGAGCTTGTAACCTTTGATGCCCATTTGTAATTTTGCTGTAAATATATACTTACAGCAGCCAAACCAGTTAAAATGGCCCATAAGACCCATATCTGATCTGATTTAATTAAACTTTCCATAAAATTATCTCCCCCTATAAATTTAGATTTTATTGTTCAGCAATAGTATAATACAATAAAATCTTCATGTCAATATATCGAAAATATTTCGGTATATTGATATGCGCTTTGTATATTTTTACATCGTAAAATGGTATAATATTGTATAAATAACTTTGGGAGGTAGTTTATGGCTAATATAGGATCTAAAATAAGAGAATTAAGAAGAGCAAAAAACTTGAATATTACAGATCTCTCTAGTATGTCTGGTTTAAGCACTGGACTTATTAGTGAAATTGAAAGAGATAAAGTAGTTCCCACTATTACAGCAATGTTAAAAATAGTCAATGCACTTGGTGTCACTATGGGATATTTTTTTGATGAAGAAAAAGATGTGTCTGCACTTGTAAGAAAAAATGAGAGACGCACAATTATAACTGATGATAAATCAAGGATATACGAACTTCTAACTCCTACATACAATAGACAAATTGAATTTATCCTAATAAAACTAAATGGATGTACCCATAGGATTGAAGAAGCCATTTCCCATGATGGTGAAGAATGTGGATATGTTATAAAAGGCAGTATGGTTGTAATTGTTGAAGGTAAAAGACATGTCTTGCACGAAGGAGATAGTATATATTTTAATAGCTCTAAACCCCATGTTTACGAAAGCTATGACGATAATGAATCCATATCTATATGGGCTATGACACCACCTAGTTGGTGATTTGTTCAATATATAGACTTAAAAAATCCACAGATAGCCTTGATATCAAGGTTATCTGTGGATTTTTTAAGTCTGATAAAAATTTACACTCAAATTTATAAAATATGTTTCCCAATAACTTTATCTAATTTTCTTATATCAATGCCCTTCTTCAAGTTAAGCTTAAACTTACCAGCTCTAGTCCATAATTCTATTTCTGCATTAAAGTCTAATATGCCATGGGCATTTTCACTAGAATACATAACTATGGACTTAAATGGTATAGTATATACCTCTACTTTTTTTCCTGTCAGTCCTTGTTTATCGGCAACGATAATTCTTTTATTTGTTATCACTGCAACATCTCGAATAGTTTTATAGGCTACTTCCACATATTCCTCATCAACAAGGATATCATCTATATCTGATGGTATTTCCGTTTCCGATATAAATGTCCAATTCATAATTTCACTTAAATCAGCCAATACAATTGCCTCCTCTAGTTTTCACTCTCATATTTTTACTGCCTTTATATATTCTATATACGTATAAAGTTATCCTCTTCTATCAACATAATTTATAAATCCATCCTAATTCCATAATGTCTCAACCACTCCTTCCGTTCTTTATAATCGGGTATAATCTTCCCTACTAAATTCCAGAACGCTTTTGAGTGATTGAAATGTACCATATGACACATCTCGTGGACAACTATATAATCTAGTACATTAGACGGGGCCATGGAACAACGCCAGTTAAAGTTCAAATTTCTCTTTGAGCTACAGCTGGCCCATCTTTTCTTTTGTTCCTTCACTCTAACTACATTAGGTGTCAGATCAAAGTATGATTTATAATATTGTATCCTCTCTATAGCTTTTTCTAATGTCTTCTCTCTATACCATCTTTCCATAGATTGTCTTAGCTTATCTTGATTCTTTGTATTGGTCTCTATATAGAATTTCCCTTGATAAAGCCTTGTTATAGATTCCTTTATATCTTTGTTCATAATAATCTGTAATGCGTAATTCCTTCCTAAGTACATAAAGGACTCTCCATTCACATATTCTTTTTTTCTCCTTATATACTCCACATCCTTAAATTCAAATAGTTTCCGAGTAATCCATTTAGCCTTTGATTTTACTACTCTTAATATATATTCTTCCGTAGCAATCTTAGGGGCTTTAACTTTTATATTATCAGGAGGTTCTATGCCTATCTCTAGTGTCTTTCTATCCCTGTATTCTACTTCAAATTCTATTGTCTTTGTTCCATATTGAAATTTCAAATATATGACCTCCTTTCTATTTCCGATATTTTCTCAAACTTGGTCATATAAATCCCATTTTTGATTTCCATATCATTTTTCTTCTTGTAACTATTTTTTAAATATAAATCTATAGCAGAAAGATTGTCCTTGCCAGCACATACAACAATTTTATCTATATTGACTTTAAGTCCTCTATAAAATTAATCAATTTATTTGCAATACCAATCCTAAAAAAGGTAGGATGTATCGCAACTCTGTGTATATCTAATAAATTTATTATATAACAATATAGAAACATATTAAATGCCATATACCCCTTATATTTACTGATAAATCTTATAATTGATATAAAAAATAGAGCCCTTAAGTTAGTTCAATAACAATATTTACTAACTTTGAGCTCTACTTTTATTAAATATGGTACCCACTGAGGGATTCGAGGTCTGGAACTTTAATATTTAATAGTTTTTATTAGGCTTTTAGGGTCATTTTTTTAAATTGTGTCCCCAATTTTTACCTAGATTCATTAAAAGACATGCCCTAAATGCTAAGGATATGTCTTTTTGCTTGTAGTTCCTCATAGGTAATGTATAAACGATAGGAAAGGGATTGATAGAATATCTGCTACATTTGCGTTTCAATTCCTCATAGGTAATGTATAAACAGTA